>NZ_JBQJIK010000060.1:0-51841 GCF_052078665.1 Inquilinus sp. CA228
CAATCCGTCTCCGTCATTCTCGTCAACATCGCCGACCTCCGAACCAGCCGGCATTCCATGAATCACATCGAGTCTCTTGGCGGAATCCTCAAACCGATACCTGAGTCAATTCGTCCACACTGCCTAGTGTCGGCGCACCGGGCTGGATAGAATGGCCGCCGGAATGGCTGCAGCGGAACAGGCGCAATCGTCACCGTGAGCAAAGGGCAGGGCCGCGGATGGGCGATCGCCGCGCTTCTCCCGCTTCTTCTCGGCGGCCTCATCGCGGCGGCGATCCTGCCCGTGATCCTGGTCGGATTCTTCGGATCGCAGGATGTGTCCCGGCGATTGCTGCGCGATCGCACCGACCTGCTGATCGAAGCCGTCGTCACGCCCATCGAGCATCTGTTGACGCCGGTCAGCCAGGAAACGGACAGGGCGGCGGGGCTGGTCGCCGAGGGGCGCATCGACCCGGCGGACATCGATGCCTTCGGGGCGTTCACCGCAGGCCTGGCCGCTTCGACCCCCCAGGTCAGCACGATCGCCGTCATCACGCCTGATGGCGGCCAGCGTCTCTGGCCAGGGGGCGAGCTGGCTCCGCCGGTCGACACGAACGTCCTCGCGATCCGGAAGCGCCTGCTCGACCAGGCGGAGCGCGGAGCCGCCGGGCGGTGGTCGGCGCCGTTCGTGCGCCATTCGGATGGGGCGATCGTGCTGAGCTATCGCGCCCCCATCCGCAGGGACGGGCGGCTTCTCGGCCTTCTGGCCGCCGACGTCTCCGTCGGAAGCCTGTCGTCTTCGCTCGACGGCATCGGCCGAGAGTTCGAGGTGGTGCCCTTCATTCTGGCGGATCGCACCCGCGTGGTGGCCCATCCCGCCATGGCCGCACCGGAGCGGCTGCGGTCCATTGCCGAGGCCGGCGATGTGCCGACGATCGACACGATCGACGACGCCAGCATGGCGGCGATCTGGTCCTCGCCCAATGCACTGACCTCGATCGATCCGCCGCGGCGGGGGACCGCCCATTGGGGACCGGTCGGCGACGCGTATTACACCTACATCTATCGGGATCTTCCGATCCCGGCCGATCTGCCGCTGATCGCCGGCTTCTACCGCAACTCGGCCACCACCGGGCGCGACCGCTGGAGCGGCACGGTCGTCCTCGGCGTCAGCATCGTCCTCCTGATGCTGGCGGTGCTGGCGGCTGCCGTCCTGGGCCGCCGCCTGGCGCGCCCGCTGACCGCGTTCGGAGAGGCGTCGACGGCGATCGCGCAGTTCGACTTCCGGGAGCCGGGGTTGGAGCGCTGGGAGAGGAGCCCGGTCAGCGAGGTGGCGAGCACGGCTGCGGCCATCCGGCGAACGGCCACGGCGGTCCGGTCGTTCGAACGCTATGCGCCCAAGGCCCTGGTTCGCGAGCTGCTGTCCCTGGGCCCGGAAAGCAGCCTGCCGGACAAGCGCGAGATGACCATCCTGTTCCTCGATCTCGAGGGCTACACCCGTTTCGCCGACGGGCGCAGCGCGACGGAGGTCGCGGACTATCTCAATACGATCTTCGGCCGCATCGGGCCGATCGTCGAAGAGGCGGGGGGCACTATCGACAAATACACCGGCGACGGGCTGATGGCCTTCTGGGGCGCGCCGCTGCGGGACGACGATCATGCCCGGCATGCGGTGGCGGGAGCCCGGCGGATCGCCGTGGAACTGGCCGGCTTCATCGACGGGGAGCGGAGCGCCGGCCGCGCCGCCTGCCGGGTCCGGATCGGCCTGCACACGGGCGAGGTCGTGGTCGGCGACCTCGGCTATCCCGGACGGATGAACTACACGGTGGTGGGGGAGACGGCGAACACGGCCAAGCGGACGGAAGCAGCGCTGCGCGGGGTGAGGCCGGAGGCGCCCGTGGTGCTGGGCGTCACCCGAAGCACGATCGAGCGGTCCGGCCTGGAGCAGAGCGGCCGCCCGCTGACGCCGCTCGAGGGCGGCCGGGTCTGGCTGGTCGGTCTGGATTGAGGGAGCCCCGGAGGCGCAAGCATCCCTTCTACTCTCCCCCTCCCCTCGCGGGAGGGGGCAGGGGGAGGGGGTTGGCGCCATCAAGGCCGGGCTGAACTCTGACGCTTCGGCCATGACGGCGAGGCCTGTCCTCCGCGCATTGGCGCGCGGACGCGCGCAGACCCCTCCCCCAACCCCCTCCCGCAAGGGGAGGGGGAGTGTGGAAGGCTGCGTTCGCGAATGCTGAAGGTTGGTGAAGCGGGTGGGTTCGCCGGCGGTCACCCCGTATCCGGCGGCCTGGGCTTGCGGCCGCCGGCTGAGCCGGGCTTGGGCGGATCCTCAGGCGGATCGTCCTCGCCGTCCTGCGGCGGTATGAAGCCCAGCTCCTCCATGGCCACGTCGGCCATCTCCAGCCAGCGCTCCACTTGCACCGGGAAGCCCCAGCGCCGGCACAACGCCGCCACCGCGACCGGCGCCCGGCTGGCCTCGATCAGCTCCAGCACCTCGGGCCGCTCCAGCTGCTCGCGCACCTCGGTGACGCGGCGGTCGATCTCCTCATTGTCCTCGGACACCTCGTAGGCCGCCGCCAGCATCGCCAGCTTCACCCGCAGATCGTGAAAATCCTCCTGCGCCGCCTCCCGCTTCGCCGCGGCCTTGCGACGCTCGTCGACCTGCTGCGACAGCTTGTCCTTGAGCAGCAGGGTCAGCCGCACCGAGCGCGCGACGGTGGCGATCCGCTGGCAATAGTCAACGCCGGGCTGCGGTGCTTGCAACGCCTCCTGCTGCGTCGCCCGGGCGATCGACATCTGGATCTCGACCAGCTCCGCCAGCACGCGCAGATCCGCGGCCCGCTCCTCCTGGGGAGCGGCCGGGGCTTCCGGGATCGAATCGGTCTGCGCGGTGTCCATAGAACGTAGCATGAACATGATCGCAGATTAATACAAGAGAACAATGTGTTAACAGCCGATCGCACCAACCGGCGAGGTGTTGCCCCGAAGCGGTTCTTTTTTGTTCCCCCTCCCCTTGCGGGAGGGGGCAGGGGGAGGGGTCTGCGCGCGTCCGCGCGCGAATGCGCAGGAACAGGTCCCAGGTCGGAGCCGGATCGCCAGAGTCCAGGCCAGTCTTGGCGGCAAAAACCCCCTCCCCCTACCCCCTCCCGCGAGGGGAGGGGGGACTCTTTTCTCTTTCGGTCGATGCCGTTACTGGTCCCCAAAATGGCCCGAGAGACATTCTGAAGAAATCCCGCTTGCGGGACCTTTTCGGAACAGCAATCCATCCCTTTGCCGTCATTCCCGCGAAAGCGGGAATCTCTGTCCGGTCAAAGCGTGACGAGATCCCCGCTTTCGCGGGGATGACGGGTTGGGGGATTCTGAAAAGTCCCGCAAGCGGAAGAGGGCGGAAACGCCCGTCATTCCGTTTGTTCTTCGGCGCCGGCATGATTCAGCCTGAAACGATCACGCCCCCCGTCATTGAGTTTGCGAATCTTGCTTGTGGGTCTCGCAGCTCGCGAATAGGATGCTATGCATTCGACGGATGGGGACGCCCGTCGCGGCCAAGTAATTCAGTTCCGGATATCGAGACCCCCGATAGTTTTCCGATCTTTTGCGCGCTGTCGAAACATGGCCCTGGACGCGGTGGCCGGCGGTGAATTCGAGTTGGGGGGTGTGATGACGCGACTGTCTTCCTGGTATGTCCGCTCGACCGCAGCACTGCCGGTCGCCGAGATTTCCGCGGCCGAGGCATGGGCCCGGCCCGCGACACCGCCGACCGGGCGGGTGGCGATGCAGGGCTGGTCGACCCCCGCCTCGCGAAGCCTCCTCGCCGGGCTGCTCGGCAGCGCGGCGTGGCTCGCCTTGCCGGTCCAGGCCACGGCGCAGAGCTGCAGCTTGCAGAACGGCGTCTATACCTGCACCATCCCGCAAGGAACCTCTACGTCTACCATCCACGCGACGGCACCGCACGACGGCCCGAATGCCGCGGAGCCTTCGCCCATGGCGGTGACGTCCCAGGGCGACCTGCAGATCGCGGTGTCGTCCAGCCAGACGGTCGGGCTGTTGCTCTCTGCCGCCGGGAATGATGACGGAGGCAATACCGGCGGGAACACCCAGGGGATCGACCTCACCAATTCGGGATCGATCACCTTGTCGGAAAATGCGTCGTCGATCGACCTGACCGTCGACGCCATCTTCGTGCGGCAGGAGGCCGGATCGGGCAATCCCGGCGGCTCCAGCGTCAGCGTGTCCGGCAGCAGCGTCCAGGCAGGGATCACCATCGACAACTCCGGCCAGATCACCCTGAACCTGTCGACCCTCCAGGGGCAGGGCGGAGCGGCGATCTGGGCGGAGGACATCGGCGGCGCCGGATTCTCGAACCAGGGCAGCAGCGGCGGGGATTCCGCAAGCGTGAGCATCGTGAACAGCGGCACGATCTTCGCCTCGCTGGCAGGTCAGGGCGGCTTCGTCGGAATCGGGGCCATCAGCCGCGGCGGAGCTGGCGGCAGCGGCGGCTCGGGCTCGAACGGCGGAGCCGCCGGTACTGCCACCATAACCAACAGCGCGGCGGTCGCGGTCGACTGGGCCTGGCAGAACGATCCCCAAGGCAACGATGGTGTCTTTGGCATCGCGGCGTGGTCCGAGGGCGGGGGCACCAGCAACAATAGCGGCGGCGCCGGTGGTGGAGGGGGGGCCGCAGGGCAGGCGAGCGTCAACCTCTCCGGCGATGTGAGCCTCACCGTGACCGGGACGCCCCCGAGTTCCTCCTCCCAAGAGATCCTGAGCGCCGGGGTCGCGGCGGTGAGCGAGGGCGGCGACGGTGGGGATGGGAACGACGTGGACCCCGACGGCGGCAATGGCGGCGGCGGCGGGACTGCCGGAGGCGCCGACATCGCCGTGGCCGCGCCCGGCTCGGCCCCCGTCTCCGTAACGACAGCAGGCCCGACCTCGCCAGGGCTCCTTGCGGGCAGTCTCGGCGGCACTGGCGGCGACGGGGGCCAAGGCAGCACCAGCTTCGGCGGGGTCGCCGAGGGCGGCCAGGGCGGCACGGGCGGAGCCGGCGGCGACATTTCCGTCGGCCTGACGGGCGGCTCCATAGCGACGACAGGCGCTTCCTCCCCGGGCATCGTCGCCTACTCGGAGGGAGGCATCGGGGGTGACGGCGGAATGGCTATAGCCTCCTTCGGCAAAGCGATCACCGGAGACGGTGGGGATGGCGGCGACGCGGGCGACGTGTCGGTGACGCTCGACAGCGCCTCCGGGATCCAGACGTCCAGTACGGACTCCGTCGGCATCCTGGCGCAGAGCCTCAGCGCCTCGGGCGGTGATGCCGGCGGCGGGTCCGGTGGTGGCGGCGGCGGCGGCCAAGGCGGGGCCAGCGGCGATGCGGGCAATGTGACGGTCACGAACGGCGGTTCGATCACCACGGAAGGGACGACGGCCCGCGGCATCCTCGTGCAATCGATGGCGGGGGCTGGCGGCTCGGGAGGATCGGCCTGGGGCCTGATCCACGGCGGCGGCGGCTCGGGCGGCTCGGCCGGCACCACCGGCAATGTGAGCGTGACCAACAACGGGTCGATCGTCACCGGCGGGTCGAACGCCGAGGCTGTCCTGCTGCAGGCGATCGGCGGCGGCGGCGGCGCCGGTGGGCAGGGATCGGGCCCGATCTCCTCGGTCGGCGGCAACGGCGACGTGGCCGGCAACGGGGGCACCGTCGATTTCACCGCCGGGGACGGCAGCAGCATCGCGACGAGCGGCTTCGCCACGATCGGCGTGCTGGGCCAGTCGATCGGCGGCGGCGGCGGCGATGGCGGCGGCGCGAAGGGTGGTGTCGCCACCGTGGGTGGGTCAGGCGCCGCGGGCGGCGCCGGCGGGGCCGTGACCGGGACGTTCGGCGCCGGCGCGAACGTCGTCGGCACGACCGGCGATTTCTCGCCTGCCATCGTCATGCAATCGATCGGCGGCGGCGGCGGCAACGCCGGCAATGCCGCCGCCGGGCAGCTGTTCGCGTCGGTCGTCATCGGCGGCTCGGGCGGCGGCGGCAACACCGGCGGGTCGGTCACCATCGACACCAATGGGGCGACGATCACGACCAGCGGGTCGAAGTCGCCCGGGCTCGTCGCCCAGTCGATCGGCGGCGGCGGCGGGACCGGCGGCGGGGCGTTCGCCGGGTCGGTGGGGCCGGGATTTTCGGGCTCGGTCGCCGTGGGCGGCACGGGGGGCTCGGGTGGAGCCAGTGGCCTGGCTGCGGTCACGGTGGTCGGCGGCACGATCGCGACGGGCCAGGACTCACTGCTGCTGACCGGTCAGGGGTCCAGCCAGAGTGCCTGCCCCTCGTCGCCCTGCAACACGCTCCCGGTCGACGCCTATGGGGTCGTGGTCCAGAGCATCGGCGGCGGGGGCGGCCATGGCGGCTCGGCGACGGCGAAATCCATCGCGATCGCAGTCCCCACCCCCGACGAGGGCGGACAGAACTCACTGGCCGTCTCCGTCGCGGTCGGCGGGGCGGGCGGCTCCGGGGCCGCGTCCGGCAACGGGGGCGATGCCGCACAGTTTTCCCTGTCGAATGGCGGGGCGATCACGACCAGCGGCCAGGGCTCGACGGCCGTGCTGCTGCAGTCGATCGGCGGCGGCGGCGGGGCGGGCGGCGATTCCTCCGCAATGTCCGCGGTGCTGGGATACGACCTGACGCCGGTGCCTGACAATCCGTCGACACTCGGCACGACGATAAACGTCAAGGTCGGGGGCACCGGCGGCCCCGGCGGTGCGGGCGGTGACGTCCAGGCGGCGATCGGCGGCACGGTCACGGGCAGCGTGATCTCTCAGGATCCGACCGGCAGCAACCCGACCTCCATCGTGACCTTCGGCGACTATGCGGACGGGCTCAAGGCGCAATCGATCGGCGGCGGCGGCGGCGATTCCGGCATCGGCAGCGGCAACACGCAGTCGTTCGGCACCGGGAACACCGCGTCGGTCAACGTCACGCTGGGCTCGCAGGGCGGGAACGGCGGCAATGGCGGTGACGTCACGGCCTTTCTCTACGGCGGATCGAGCGGCATCACGACCTACGGCTCGGGGGCGATCGGGCTGCTGGCGCATTCGATCGGCGGCGGCGGCGGCTCGTCCCAGGGCGGCTCCGTCAGCGCGGCGCAGTCGTACTCGGTGGGCGAGAAGGGGACCGTCAAGCCGAGCGTGACATTCAGCCTCGGTGCCACCGGCACCGGCGGCGGAAACGGCGGCGATGTCACGGTCGCCGTGACAGCCCCGATCGCGACCCATGGCGGCGATGCGACCGGCATTCTGGCGCAGTCGATCGGCGGCGGCGGCGGGCTTGGCGGCTCGGCCGGGTCCGACGCTTCGCCCGACAACCCGGTCATCGCCGCACTGAAGGGGCGCGAGGCGCAGAGCGAGATCGAGGGCTATCTCAACAGCGGTTCGATTCCGCAGATCGATATCGGCTTGTCCCTCTCCCTCGGCGGCACCGGGGGGACGGGCGGCACGGGTGGATCGGTCACGGTGTACCCCGCCGCGTCGATCACGACGCTAGGGGATTGGGCCAACGGCGTCGTCGCGCAGTCGATCGGCGGCGGCGGCGGCAAGGGCGGCACCGCGGCCGCGCACGGCACCGGCGGGTTTCCCGAGATATCGGTCAACCTCGATATGCTCGTCGGCGGCAACGGCGGCGACGGTGGTGACGGCGGCGACGTGATCGTCCAGCAGGGCAGCGGCGAGACGACCATCAGCACCGCGGGGTTCGGCGCCGCCGGTGTGATCGCCCAGAGCATCGGCGGTGGCGGAGGCATCGGCGCCGACGGCTCGGACAGCGCGGTCGGCAATCTCAGATTGGGCTGGAATTTGGACCACGGCGGCGACAGCAATGGCGGCACGGTGGTGCTGAACTTCGGGCAGGGCAACGCCATGACGATTGCCACCAACGTCGACACGGCCAACGGCGACGCGGCCGACGGCATCGTCCTGCAATCGATCGGCGGCGGCGGCGGGATTGTGGGCGCCGGCAGCCACTACTTCGAATCCGGCTTTCAACAGTCCGGCACCCTGCAATTCCACGCCGGCCAGGGCCAGGCCACCAGCGGCGACGGCGGCTCGGTCACTCTCGAACCTGTCGGGGGACCGGCGCCCCTCACGATCAGCACGACCGGCAATAATTCCTACGGCATCCTGGCACAGAGCATCGGCGGCAGCGGCGGGAGCATCATCAGCCAGCCGAGCGGCCAGATCACGATCAACGCCGACAATATCGGGCTCGGGGGTGGGGGGGCCAGCGGCGGTGGCGGACCCGTCAGCATCACCCTCGACAATCAGAGCAGCATCTCGACGACAGGCGTCGGGGCGCACGGCGTCGTGGCGCAGTCGGTCGGCGGCGGCGGCGGGCTCATCCGCGTCGTCAACCAATCCAGCGACACTCCGGAAGTGACCACGGACTTGTCGCCCCTCGCGTACCACTCGTCCAGTGGGACCGGCGGAGCCGTATCCGTCGAGACCGATGGCGCGATCAGCGTCACCGGCGCGGGGGCGATCGGCATCCTTGCGCAAAGCGTCGGCGGCGCCGGGGGGATCGTCAGCATCGGCGACACGATCTACGCCGGTTCACCTTATACCTCGGCCGCCGGTGGGGCCGTCACCGTCACCGTGGATGGTACGGTGTCGGCCACCGGCACGAACGGGATCGGCATCTTCGCACAAAGCGCGGGCTCCTCCGACAGCGGGCCGGTCAACATCAACGTCTCCGGCACCGTTGTCGGCGGGACGACGAAGAGCAGCGGTCAAACGGCGGCGCCCCTCGGTGCGAACGCCGACGCCGCGGGCGCATCCGGCGGCACGGCCATTCGGCTCGACACGCCCGCCGCCGGCAAGGTGACTGTGGGCTCGGTGGGCTTGATCACCACGGTGTCCGGGACAGACGGCACGGCCATCCGGGCGTCGGGGGGCGGACATGCCGATGTCACCAGCGACGGCACCGTCACCGGCTCGCTGTTCCACAATGGCGGCCTGTTCGCCAATCGCGGCACCTACAACTCCGGCGCCGAGGTGCAGGGCCGCGTGCTCAACAGCGGCACCGTCAATCTCGGCATGCCGGGCGAGCTGCGGGCCACCCATGTCACCGGCGACTTCACCCAGACCGGTGAGGGCCGGCTGGGCGTGACCGTCGACTCGCTCAACAAGGCGGCCGACCACCTGCAGGTCGACGGCACGGCGACGCTGGACGGCAAGATCGTGCCGACGGTGCTGACGCTGCTGCCGGGCGCGTTGCCGGTGGTGACCGCGGGGCACCTCACCTCCACCGCCGACGGGCTGGACGCGCTGCTGTTCCATTGGGACACGGCGCAGTCCGGCAATACCCTGACGCTGGCGCCGCGGTCGGACTTCAAGCCCGGCGACGTGGCGCTGAACGACAGCCAGTCCTCGCTCGCCGGCTATTACGGCCGGGCCTGGACCAATGGCGACAAGGCCTTCGCCACCCGCTTCGCCCAGCTGTCGACGATCAACGACCGCAGCGACTACAAGGCAGCGCTCGACGCCTGGTCCAGCAAGGCGGCGCATGCCCAGTCGATCGCCCTGGCCAATTCGGCCGGCACCATCCTGGGGGCGGCGATGAGCTGCCCGGTCTTCATCGACGACACCGTGCTGCTGGGCGAGGACAACTGCGCCTGGGCCAAGGTCACCGGGCGCTGGACCGACCAGTCCTCCACCAGCGACACCCAGGGCTACTACGTCTCGGGCACGACCTACCGGATCGGCGCCCAGCACGAGATCGCCCCGGACTGGTATCTCGGCGCCTCCTTCGGCTTCGGCCAGAGCTGGGCGACCATGGATGGCGGCTCCTCCGGCAACGGCGACACCTATGACGGGTCGGTCACGGTCAAGCGGGTCATGGGGCCGTGGCAGTTCGCCGGGTCGGTCGCCTTCGCCGGCGGCTCGTTCCACACCGACCGGCGGGTCGACATCCCCGGCATCGCCGGCGAGACGCTGAAGAGCGACCCGAGCATCTTCCTGGCCGGCGGCCGGTTGCGCGCCGCCTATGAGGTCGCCTTCGACGACTGGTACATCCGGCCTTATGGCGACCTCGACGTGGTCTACACCGACCTGCCCGGCTTCGAGGAGAAGGGCGACGACCTCTACGCGCTGGATGTGCGCGGCAGCAGCAAGACCAGCGTGGCGCTGTCGCCGATGGTGGAGTTCGGCGGGCGGCTGGACCTGGATCCGGAGACCGCGCTGCGGGCCTATGTCGCCTTCGGCATGAGCTACCTGCCGGACAACAGCCGGACGATCCATTCCAGCTTCGCCGGGGCGTCCTCGGCGAACGGCACCTTCAGCGACCAGATCGACTCGCCGGAGGTGCTGGGCCGGATCGATGTCGGGCTGCAGCTGTTCCGGGCCGGCGGCTTCGAGCTGAAGGGCGAGTACACGGCCGATATCGGCGGCTCGTTCCTCAGCCAGTCCGCCAGCGCCCGCGCCGCCTATCACTTCTGACGGCGAGACAGCAAAGCCATCGACCGAAAGTGAAAAGAGTCCCCACTCCCCTCGCGGGCTACGGCATTCACCCATCTCATCCGCACGCCCGCCGAGTCCTGTTGTCCGACCTCTCCCGCAAGCGGGAGAGGCAATCTGTTCGCCTACCTGCAGTCGGTCTCACTGATCGATGTGCGAATGCCGTAGCCCTCGCGGGAGGGGGGTAGGGGGAGGGGGTTTTCGCCGTCAAGATCGGCCTGGACTCTGGCGATCCGGCTCTGATCGCGGGACCTGTTCTCTGCCCATTCGCGCGCGGACGCGCGCAGACCCTCCCCCTTGCCCCCTCCCGCAAGGGGAGGGGGGACTAAAAAGGAAGGGGCTTCGGCTATTTTGAAAAGGTCCTGTTTGCGGAAGACAAAAAAGAAAGGGCTACAGCTATTTTTCAAAAGGTCCCGCTTGAGGGGGACTAAAAAGGAACGGGCTTCAACTGTTTTGAAAAGGTCTCGCTTGCAGATTTTTTCAGAATCCCCAACACCGTCATTGCGAGCGCAGCGAAGCAATCCAGGGCCGCTTGGCGTGGCCTCTGGATTGCTTCGTCGGCTTCGCCCCCTCGCAATGACGGCGAGGGATAGGCGTCGTGAAAAGGTCCCGACAGGCGGGAGAGGCAACATGACGACGGCCGACGTCCTTTCAGTCCCCGCCGAAATACGCTGACGTGACCCGACCCCAATTCATTCCGCTCTGAACTCATCCCGATCTAGCCAGGCCACAGCTTGTGGGCCTTCAGCGGCAGGGTGCGGATGCGCTTTCCCGTCGCGGCGAACACCGCATTGGCCAGGGCGGCTGCCACCGGCGGCAGCCCGGTCTCGCCGATGCCGCCCCAGCGGTCGCTGTAGCGGTCACCGCTCGGCACGATCGCGGTCTCGACCGGCGGGACCTCGTCGATGCGCAGGATGGTGTAGTCGTGGAAGTTGCTCTGCTCCGGCCGGCCGTCCTTGAAGGTGATCTCGCCGCTCAGCGCCGCCGACAGGCCCTGGATGATCGCGCTCTCGATCTGGGCCGTGATCGTGTCCGGATTGATGGCGTAACCCGGATCCACGGCGCAGACGACCCGATGCAGCTTGATCGTGCCGTCGGTCCCGACCGAGATCTCGACCACCTGGGCGCAGACCGAGCCGTCGCCTTCGATCACGGCGATGCCCTGGTGAATGCCGTCCGGCGCCTGGCCCCAGCCCGCCCGCCGCGCCGCCTCGTCCAGCACGGCCAGCGTGCGCGGCGCCCCGGCCAGCAGCGTGCGCCGGAACTGGTAGGGGTCCTGGCCAGAGGCCTGGGCCATCTCGTCGACGAAGGCCTCGCGGAAGTAGCCGTTCTGGGACAGGTTCACGCCGCGCCAGAAGCCGACCGGGATGGCGGTGGTCCGTATCACGCTGCCGGATTCGAAGTTCGGCACGTCGTACAGCATGTCGTCGTCGTGGAAGCCGTCCGTCATCGCCATGTCCTGGCCGTCGCGCAGCCATTGCGGCGACAGCGTCGCGGCGATCGAGGAGCCGCAGACCCGGACCCGCCAGGCGACCAGCCGCCCCAGGGCGTCGAAGCCGGCGACATGGCGGGCCGCGACCATCGGCCGGTAGTAGTCGTGGGTGATGTCCTCCTCGCGGCTCCACACCACCTTCACCGGCAGCCCCACGGCCTTGCCGATCAGCGCCGCCTGCCGGGCCCAGTCCTGGGCGATGCCGCGGCGCCCGAAGCCGCCGCCGAGCTGGCGCTTGTGCACGATCACCTGGGACGGGTCGAGCTTCAGCGTCCCGGCGACGGCGCGCAGCGTGCCTTCGCCGTTCTGCGTCGGCGCCCAGATCTCGGCCCGGTCCGCCGTCACATGGGCGGTGCAGGTCTGCGGCTCCATGGTGCCATGGGCGAGGTAGGGCGCGCGGTAGACCGCCTCGATGCGGGTGACGGCCGAGGCGAGGGCGGCATCGACGTCGCCGCGCCGCAGCGCGAATTTGGCGTCGCCGTCGGCGTCGAGGCCCTGCTCGAACATCTGCTGCAGGGCGTCGGTCGACAGCCCGGCGCCGCCGCTCTCGTCCCAGGTCACCGGCAAGGCATCCAGCGCGGTCTTGGCCTGCCACCAGGATGCGGCCACCACGGCGACCGCGGAGTCCCCGACCGGCACGACGCTGTGCACGCCGGGCATCGCCTGCACGGTGCCGGCGTCGAAGCCCTTCAGCTTGCCGCCATAGGCCGGGCAGGCGCTGACCGCCGCATACAGCATGCCCGGCAGGCGCATGTCGCTGGCGTAGATCGGCTGGCCCATGGTCTTTTCCACCGTGTCCAGGCGGCGGACCGGCGTGCCGATCAGATGCCAGGCCTCAGGCGGCTTCAGCGTCACCTCGGCCGGGACCGGGCGGCGGGACGCGGCCTCGGCGATCTCGCCGTAGCGCAGGGTCCGGCCGGTCCCGGCATGGCTGACCACACTGTCCTTGGCGCTGCAGTCCTCGACCGGGACGCCCCAGCGGCCGGCCGCCTCCGCCAGCAGCATCGACCGCGCTTGCGCCCCGGCCTTGCGCAGCATCTCCTGCGAGTTGCGGACCGAGTTGCTGTTCGAGGTCACCATGTCGCCCCAGGGCTTGCCCCGGGCCAGGTTCTCGGCGGCGCCGATATATTCCGTCCGCACCCGCGACCAGTCGCATTCCAGCTCTTCCGCCACCAGCATGGCCAGGGCCGTGGCGATGCCCTGGCCCATCTCCGAGCGGGCGATGCGGATGACCGTGGTGTCGTCGGGCTCGATCACCACCCAGGCCGTCACCTCCGGCGCGCCTGCGATGGCGTCGAGGTCGGGCTGGGCCAGCGCGGCGCCGGGGCGGAGGCCGAGCACAAGCCCGCCGCCGAGGGCGCTGATGCCGAAGACGAAGCCGCGGCGCGAGATCACGGGCTGCATGATGGTCATGGCCGGGCCTGCGGCTCGGCCGGCGCGGCGTCGGCCCGCCGGCCGGCATCGCCGCCGGCCGCGGCGGCCTGGTGGATGGCGGCGCGGATCCGCGGATAGGTGCCGCAGCGGCACAGATTGCCCGACATCGCCGTGTCGATATCGGCATCGGTCGGGCTGGGGGTGGTGGCCAGCAGCGCCGCCGCCTGCATGATCTGCCCGGACTGACAGTAGCCGCATTGCGGCACGCCGATCGCGATCCAGGCGGCCTGCAGCGGGTGCGGACCGCCGGCGCCCAGCCCCTCGATGGTCAGGACCGAGGCGCCGCCCAGATCGGCCATGGTGACGCTGCAGGACCGGGTGGCCTCGCCGCCGACATGGACGGTGCAGCAGCCGCACAGCCCGGCGCCGCAGCCGAAGCGGGTGCCCATCAGGCCGATCTCGTCGCGCAGGAACCAGAGCAGGGGCGTGCCGGGATCGCCGTCGAAGCGGTGCGGGCTGCCGTTGACCGTGAGCTCGATCATGGGGGGCGTCACTTCGCAGTCGTGGAACAGCCGGTGCCTGAAGGCGCCAGCGTCCCAAGGATGGGGAGGGGTCTGATCGGCGTCCAATCGGAATCTCGCGATCTGTGATAAGGAATGGCTATCACAAGAGGAGAGGCCCGATGGATGTGCGGTCGCTGGAATGCTTTGCCGTGGTGGCGGAGGAGCTGCATTTCCGGCGCGCCGCGGCCCGGCTCAACCTGACCCAGCCGTCGCTGAGCGGGCGCATCCAGGCGCTCGAGGCCGAGGTCGGCGTGACCCTGCTGGAGCGGAACCGGCGCCAAGTCCTGCTCACCGATGCGGGCCGCAGTTTCCTCGACCATGCCCGGGTCGCGGTGCGCAGCGCCAGGGACGCGATGGCGGGCGCGCGCCGGGCCGCGGCCGGCGAGATCGGGCGCCTGCGCTTCGGCTTCACGGCGCTGACCTCCTATGTCGGGATGCCCGAGCTAGTGCAGCGCTTCCGGTCCGCCTTCCCCGAGGTCGCGATCGATCTCGTGCAGGCCGAGACGGCGCGGCTGGAGGCCGGGCTGCTGGCGGAGGAGATCGACATCGCGCTGCTGCACCCGCCGCTTTCGGCCCCGGGCCTGGCGCAGCGGGATCTCGGCGCGGACGAGCTGGTCCTGGCGATCCCGATGTCGAATGAGCTGTCCCGGCTGGAAGCGGTTCCACCGCACCGCCTGGCCGGCCAGCCCTTCCTGATCGGCCCTCGTTCCATCGGGCCGCATCTCTACGATCAGATCATCCTGCTCTGCCGGCAGGCCGGCTTCAGCCCGAACATCGTCCAGGAGCTTGCGTCGATGACCACCCTGATCGGCCTGGCCGCGGCCGGGGTCGGCTGCGGCTTCGTCGCCGGATCGCTGCAGGTCATCCAGCGGCCCGGCGTCGCCTACCGGCCCCTGTCGGGCGTCCGGGCACCCAGCCTGCCCACCGCGCTGGCCTGGCGGGACGGCGCCTTGTCCGCGCCCGGCCGCCGGTTCCTCGAGCTGGCCTCGGCCGAACGGCCTCAGATAGCCTGAAAGCTGTGGTTCTTGACCGGCAGGTCGCGAATCCGTTGGCCGGTGGCCGCAAAGATGGCGTTGAGGACGGCCGGCGCGGCAACACTGATCACAGGCTCGCCGGCGCCGCCCCAGAAGCCGCCGGACGGCACGATCACGGTTTCCGCCAGCGGCATGTCTGCCAGACGCATGACCTCGTAGTCGTGATAGTTGGTCTGCTCGATCGCACCGTTGGCGACCGTGCATTCGCCGTAGAGGCAGGCGGAGAGGCCGAAGGCGAGGCAGCCTTCGGTCTGTCGCCTCACAAGTTCGGGGTTGACCACATAACCGGGGTCGATCGCGGCCACGACGCGATGGATCTTGAGGCGGCCGTCCGCGACCGACACTTCCGCGACCGCGGCGATGTAGCTGCCGTAGCCCATCGCGACGGCCAGGCCTCGATGCACGCCCGGGGGCGGCCGGGTCGACCATCCCGCCCGTTCCGCGGCCGCCGTCAGAACGGCGAGATGCTTCGGGTGCTCGCGCAAAAGCTCCTGACGGAAGACCAGCGGGTCCTTGCCGGCCGCGTGCGCGACCTCGTCGAGGAAGCATTCCACGTAGATGGTGTTCTGGTTGAGGTGAACCCCCCGCCAGGAACCGGGCGTCACGGCCGGCTGGCAGATGACGTGGTCGATCAGGAGGTTCGGGATCGAGTAGCCGAATGTCTCCTCGGTCAGGCCGTGAAACACGTGCGGGTCGCCCGTGCCGCCGTTGACCAGCCGGTGCGGCGCCCATCTGGCGCGGATGGACTGGCCAGCGATGCGCATGTGCAGCGCGGTCAGATGGCCTTGCGCGTCCAATGCCGCGGTCAATCTGGACTTGGTGATCGGGTGATAGGCGTCATGCGTCATGTCCTCTTCGCGCGACCAGATCAGCTTGATCGGCGTGCCCGGAACCTGTTTGGCGATCAGGACGGCTTGCCGCACGAAATCGGTGTAGAGACGCCGTCCGAAGCCCCCGCCGAGATGCAGCCGGTAGACTTCGCACTGCTCGCGCGGGAGCCCGCTCGCGGACGCCGTTTCCTCGAGGCTCGCCGTCGTGTTCTGCGTCGGAGCCCAGACCTCGCATCTGTCGGGGGTGTAGAGCGCGGTCGCGTTGAGCGGCTCCATGGCGGCATGCGCCTGGTAAGGGTAGCTGTAGGTCGCGGTGACGGTCCGGGCCGCATGGGCGAGCGTCGAGCGCGCATCGCCGATCTCGTGGCCGGCAAATCCTTCCTCGCGGGCCAGGCCCGCGTCGATCATCGCGGCAATCGACGCGCTGCTGAGGTCACGGTTCGGTCCGGGATCCCATTCGATCGGCAACGCCTCGATGGCGGTTTTCGCCTGCCACCAACTATCGGCAACGACCGCGACCGTGGCGTCGTCGATCTGCAGCACATGACGGACACCCGACATTTTTGCCACCGCCGTGGCATCGAAGCTCTCGACCCGGCCGCCGAAGGTGGGGCAGGCGCGAACCGCTGCGTTCAGCATGCCCGGCAAGGTGAAGTCGACGCCGAAGATCTGCTTTCCGGTCAGCTTGTCGGCGGTGTCGATCCGACGCACGGACGTGCCGATGAGACGCCATTCGCTCGGCTCCTTGAGCCTGACATCGTTTGGAACGGGCATGGCGGCGGCGAGCCTGGCGACTTTGCCGTAGGTTGTCGTGCGATCGGATGCGCGGATCTCGCCACGGGACACGGTGCACAGGCCGGGGTCGACGCCCCAACTCTTCGCAGCTGCGGCGACAAGCATGAGCCTCGCGGTGGCTCCGGCCTGGCGCAGCTCCTGATGCGTTTCCCGGATCGAGCCGCTTCCGCCCGTGCTGAGATCGCCCCAGGCGTTGCCGCGGGCGATGTTTCGGGCCGGCAGGGCGTATTCGGTCCTGATGCGCGACCAGTCGCACTCCAGCTCCTCCGCCACCAGCTGCGCGAGACCGGTCAGGCTGCCCTGGCCCATCTCCGACTTGGCCATCCGAAGGACGACCGTCTCGTCGGGCTGAATGACGATCCAGGCGTTCACCTCGTCAGCAGCTGCCGTATCGGACTGTGCGCCGGCGACGCTGAAGCCCAGGCTGAAGCTGCCGGCGGCCGCGGCGGAACCGACGATGAAGCCACGGCGGGACAGGGTGATCATTGTCGTTTCCTCCCTCAGCCGCGGTTGGCAGGGCTGCCGTTGCGGGCGGCAAGCTTGATGGCGTCCCGGACGCGGTTATAGGTGCCGCAGCGGCAGATGTTGGTGATGCCTGCCGCAATATCCTCGTCGGACGGTTGTGCGTTCTCTTTGAGGAGCCCGGCTGCCGCCATGATCATTCCGGATTGGCAGTAGCCGCATTGCGGAACCTCCAGCTCCGCCCAGGCGCGCTGCACCGGATGCGAGGCGTCCGTCGACAGGCCCTCGATCGTCACGATGCGCTGGGTCTCCTTGATGGCGGAGACCGGCAGAACGCAGGAGCGCGTCGCGACGCCGTCGATCTGGACAGTGCAGGCGCCGCATTGAGCCATTCCGCAACCGTACTTCGTCCCGGTCAGCCGCAGGTCCTCGCGCAACACCCAGAGCAATGGCTTTTCTGCCTCGACCTCGACAACCCGATCCGTTCCATTGACGTTGAGTCGTTGCATTCTGTGATCTCCCCCGGCGTCTTGGCCACGACAGCGATGCTGTTCAGCGGCGAGATCGGAGCTTAGGCGCGGGCGTCTCTACAGGTTTGCCAAGGCTGTTCCGAGTTTTATCAAAGTGTGCCGAACGGCGGTCCTGGCGAACACTATTGCAATCGGCGCCGACATCTTAAGGGGCCGGCCGGCTCACGCGGCGTCCGACGCTTCGGTCTTCGCGAATTCGCCGGGGATCGGCGGCAGGTGAATGACGGCGCGCAAGCCATGCGGCACGTTGCTCAGGATGACGTCGCCGCCATGGGCTCGGGCGACGGTCCGCGCGATGGAGAGCCCCAGGCCGATGCCGCCCGTGCGCACGTTGCGGGATGCCTCCAGGCGCACGAAGGGCAGGAACACGCGCTCGATCTCCTTGTCCGGAATGCCGGGACCGTTGTCTTCGATCGCGATGTCCACGCCGGCAGGCGAGCTGGTGACCGAGACTTGTGCCCGATCCCCGTAGCGGAGGGCATTCTCGATGAGATTGCGCGTTGCGCGGCGGAGGGCCTCCGGCCTGCAGCGATAGGGAATGACGCCGCTCTCGGCGAAATGCACGTCCCGGCCCAGATCGGCAAGATCCTCGCAAATGCTTTCGACCAGCGCGGCGACATCAACCGGCCGGGTCGGCTCGTCGACCGACTGCTCCTGCGTGAGCTCGAGAGTGGCATCGGTGATGGCCTGCATCTCGTTGACGGTATCGAGCAGGCGGGCCCTGACCTCGGTATCGGCGATGAACTCGGTTCGCAGGCGCATGGTCGTGATCGGGGTGCGCAGATCGTGCCCGATGGCCGCCAGCATGGTCGTCCGGTCTGCCAGAAACCGGGTCAGGCGCTCCCGCATCTGGTTGAAGGCGATGGCTGTGCGCCGGATATCGTCCGGCCCCTCCTCGGGGATCCGGCCATTCTGCTCGCCGCGACCGAGCGATTCCACCGCAGCGGTCAGGCGCCGTATGGGCCGGGCGATGCGTCGGGCCACCAGAACCGCGAGGGCCGACAGCATGATCGCCGTGATCGCGAGCGAAACGGTCGAGGGGGACGTCCAGATGAATTTCTTGGGCGGCTTGGCATACGCCGCGTTCAGCCACAGCCCGTCGGACAGCCTGGCCACCAGCCCTGCACCGTAGTTGTCGTCGAGATGCACGATCTGCGCCGGCGTCGGCCGGTCCAGCGAATCGAGCTCGATCGGCTGCCAGTCAGCGTCCTTGGTGCGGTTCGTCGACTCCAGCACCGGGCTTCCCGTCGTGCCCCATTCGTTGTCGCTGCCGTCGCCCGAGCCCCAGGGTCCGCTCGGGGCATCGGGGGTGGCGGACGTGCCTTGCCGAAGCGGCAGGTGCAGCCGATGCCAGGCGTCCCGGCTCCAGGCCTCCAGGTCCCCCGGGCCGTCGGGGCTGAGCCAGAACCGGGAGTAGTTGGTCGCCATCGCGTTCAGGAGGGTATCCTGGTAGGCGCTTGGCGTGGTGTCGACGAGCTGGGCGGCCGTTGCCGAGCGGACCACGAATTCATCGAGCGCGATTTCGCGCAGCTCCGCCGCCCGGTCGTCGGCCGTGACCAGGAAGCCGATGCTCTGCGCCAGAAGCAGGATGGGCAGCATGAACCAGATGATCTGCGCCGCGAGGCTCTTGGCCCAAAACCTGTTCATGCCGCCTCGACCTCCGCGGTGAAGCAGTAGCCGCCGCCCCAATGTGTCTTGATGAACTCTGGATTGCGGGGGTCGGCTTCGATCTTCTTGCGGAGACGGCTGACCTGGTTGTCGACGCTGCGGTCGAAGACGTCGGCGGCCCGACCGACGGTGAGATCAAGCAATTGATCCCTCGTCAGGACCATCTGGGGGTGATCGAGCAGCACCATCAGCAGCCGATACTCGGCGGTGCTCAAGGGTGTGGCCAGACCCGCTCGATTGAGAAGCTCCCGCTTGCTGACATCGAGGATCCAGGGTCCGAAGCGCAGCCGCTGGCTGGTCCGACGTTGCTGCTTCGGCGGCATGCTGTTGGCGCGCCGCAGGACGGCCCTGACCCGCGCCAGCAGTTCGCGGGCGTTGAATGGCTTGGTGACGTAGTCGTCAGCTCCCATCTCGAGACCGATGATCCGGTCGGTCTCGGCGGATACCGCCGTCAGCAGGATGATCGGGATGTTCGTGGTTTCCCGCAGGTATCGGCACAGTGACAGGCCGTCTTCACCCGGCATCATGATATCGAGGACAACTAAATCCGGGGCGCTCTTCTGCAATAAGTCGCGCAGCTCGCCCGCATCTTCGGCGGCGGTGACGCGATATCCGTTCTCACTCAGGTATCGGCTGAGCAAGTTCCGGATTTCTTTATGGTCATCGACGACCGCAATATGCAGATTGGTTGCCATCTTTCAGATCCCGTTGTGAACCGTAGCACCGGGATAGGGCGATGGCGTGCGGATTTTTGTATCAATGCTTGTCAACGGGCCGACGGCTGCATAGGTCCGGAAGACATAGGCTCGTCATGCCGATCGACCCTCTGGCACACTGGCCGAATGGCCGGGGCGCCGCATCGTCGATCGATGCAGCGCCCCGTGATCGGTGCTTACGCCGCGGCCTGGGCGATGACGGACGCCACGATGTCCGAATTGGAGACGTAGACGGCGTGGCTGCCCGGCGCCTCCGTCACCCGGGCCTCGATCCGGGATGCCATCATGCGCTGCGCGTCGGGCGGGATCATCCGGTCGTCGGTCGCGACCAGGTACCAGCTCGGCTTGCTGCGCCATGCCGGCTCGCTGACGGCACCGGTCAGGGCCTCGACGGCCCACGGCACCTGGGAATCGGCCATGAACGAGGCCAGGTCCGGGCGGACGTCGGTGGCGAAAGAGGCCGCGAACCGGGCCTTGTCGAGGAACAGATAGCCATCCTGGGGCGGCAGGATGGGCGGAACGGGCGCGCCGGCCGGCGGGTTGGCGATCAGCGACGACACCGATTCGCCCCGGTCCGGCGCGAACGCGGCGATGTAGACGAGGCTGGACACCTTCGGATCATTGCCGGCCTCGGTCACGACCACCCCGCCATAGGAATGGCCGACAAGGACGACATCACCGGCGGCCGCGGCAATGGCGCGCCGGGTGACGGCGACATCGTCGGCCAGCGAAAGGGTCGGGTTCTGAACGATCGAGACCTCGAAGCCATCCTTCTTGAGCAGGCGGTAGACGCCCTCCCATCCCGAACCGTCGACGAAGCCGCCATGCACGAGGACGATGGTTTTTGCGTTGGACATGATGTCTCCAGTGGCAGGTTTTACGGGAGTCGACGGTGCGGCATGCCGGTGCCGGGCGTGGATGAACGGTCCCGCAGTGCGGAATTCATACCGGATGGCCGACTCCGGCCGGTAGCGGGATTTCGCCAGAAACTATCCCCGGCCGGCCAAGCCCATCAGCGCCGGACGATGGGTCGATCACAGGCCCGCGACCGCATTCAGGCGGCACACATAGCTGGCGGCGTCGCTGATGCTCCCGGCGCCCCGGTACCGCGGCAGGGCGGGCCAGGCGCAGGCGGGGAGGGTGGCGACGACGGCGCATGGGCCCAGCCGGCGGCCAGCAGCAGCGTCAGGCAGAGCAGGGATATCCAAAGCTGGCGACAGCGGGGCAAGGCGCGCATCGGGCTCTCCTCCGTTGACATGGTGTGCGGCAAGGCTCGCGAGCTCCGATCGCCGGTCGCTCATGCGCCGGATCGGGGTCTCTGCGGAACGGCAACCGAAGTTCGGAGGCGACCCGCGGCCGCAGGGTCTCTCCACACGATTCCAACAAACCGGTGGCTGGATAATTAACCGATCGATCGGTTAATTCAAGAGGTATGATGTTTCCGCCGATGCCCGTTTCGCGGAATTGTCGGGATGCCTAGGCGACTGCGGCGACCTCGCGCGCGAAGCCGGGAACAGCCGCCAGCAGCTCGCGGGTATAGGGGTCCTCCGGGGCCTCGAAGACGCGCTGCGCCGGCCCGATCTCGACGATCCGCCCGCGCTGCATCACCGCGACCCGGTCGCAGATGTTCGAGGCCACGCGCAGGTCGTGGGTGACGAAGATCATGGCGAAGCCGATGCGGCGCTGCAGATCCTCCAGCAGCTGCAGCACCTGCGCCTGCACCGAGACGTCGAGCGCCGACACGGCTTCGTCCGCCACGATCACCGCGGGCTCCATCGCCAGCGCGCGGGCGATGCAGATGCGCTGGCGCTGGCCGCCCGAGAACTCGTGCGGGAAACGGTCGAGCGCATCACGCCGCAAGCCGACGAGATCCATCAGATCGGCGGCGCGCCGGGTGGCGTCGCCGCGGGACAGCCCGTGCTGGACTGGCCCCTCGACCAGCGACTGGCCGATCCGGCGGCGCGGGTTGAGCGATTTGTAGGGGTCCTGGAAGATCATCTGGATGTGGCGGCGCATCTCGCGCAGGGCGGCGCCGGCGAGCCGGGAGATGTCCTGTCCCTGGAACAGGATGCGGCCTGAGTCCGGCGTCTCAAAGCGCAGCAGCGTCTTGGCCAGGCTGGTCTTGCCGGAGCCGGACTCGCCGACGATGCCGAGCGTCTCGCCGGGCGCGAGGCTGAGCGAGACGGCGTCGAGCGCGCGCGTCTCGCGCCGGGCGCCGAGGAAGCCGGTGCTGCGATAGGTCAGCGACAGCGCCTCGACGGACAGGACGGCCTCTCGCGCTGGTTCCGGCTCCGGGCGATAGCGGAACCGGGGGACGGCGTCGATCAGCGCGCGGGTATAGGGGTGCTTCGGTGCGCGCAGCACCTCGCCCGGCGCGCCGCGTTCGACCACCTCGCCCTGCCGCATCACCACGACATGGTCGGCGACATCGGCGACGACGCCGAAATCATGGGTGATCATCAGCACGCCGCTGTCGTGCTTGGTCAGCAGCTCGCGGAACAGGCGCAGGATCTGGGCCTGGGTGGTGACGTCGAGCGCCGTCGTCGGCTCGTCGGCGACGATCAGCGCCGGCTCCAACGCCAGCGCCATCGCGATCATCACCCGCTGGCGCTGGCCGCCGGAAAGCTGGTGCGGATAGGCCTTCGCCAGCCGCCCGGGATCGGGCAGGTGGACATCGGTCATCAGCTCGACGACCCGGGCCTCGACCTGCGCGCGACCCGTCCCCGGCCGGTGGATCCGCAGCACCTCGGCGATCTGGTCGCCGACCCGCATCACCGGGTTCAGCGCGGTCAGCGGCTCCTGGAAGATCATCGCCATCCGGTTGCCGCGCAGCGCGCACAGGCGCGCCGGATCGGCGGCGGCGATGTCCTCGCCCTCCAGCCGGATCGTGCCCCCGGTGATGCGCAGCGTCTTCTCGGGCAGGAGGCGCATCACCGCCGCGGCCGTCACCGATTTGCCCGAGCCGGATTCGCCGACCAGGCAGACGATCTGCCGGCGATGGACCTCGATCGACACGTCATGCACCGCATGGGTGCGGTCGAGGCCGTCGGGCAGTGCGACACTCAGGGCCTCGATGCGCAGGATCGGCTCGGATGCGGTCATGACGACACCTTCGCGGCGCGGGACAGCCGGGGGTCGAGCCGGTCGCGCAGCCCGTCGCCGAGCAGGTTCACGGCCATCACGGCGGCGGCGAGGAACAGGCCCGGAGCGAGGATCGTCCAGGGCGCGAGCTGGAACACGGCCCGGCCGTCGGCCAGCACGTTGCCCCAGCTCGGGATGTCCGGCGGAAAGCCGACGCCGAGGAAGCCGAGCACGGCCTCGGACAGGATCGCGCCGGCGAACATGTGGGTGGTCTGGACGATCAGCGGCGCGACGCAGCTCGGCAGGATGTGGCGCAGCAGGACCAGGACAGGCGGGATGCCGAGCCCTTCGGCGGCGCGGACATAGGGTTCCTCGCGCACGCTGAGAACGACGCTGCGCACCAGCCGGGCCACGCGCGGGATCTCGGCGAAGGTGATCGCCGCGACGATGCTGACGATGCCGGGGCCGACCAGCGAGACCAGGGCCACGGCGAACAGGATGCCGGGGATCGCCATCATGCCGTCCATGACCCGCATCACCACTGGATCGAGCCAGCGCAGATAGCCGGTGAGCAGGCCGATCGCGGTGCCGATGACGGCGCCGGCCAGGGCGGTGAGCAGGCCGATCAGCAGCGAGACCCGGCCGCCATGCAGCACCAGCGCGAACACGTCCCGCCCCAGCGCATCGGTGCCGAACCAGGACTCGCCGCCCGGCGGGCGCAGCCGCAGCCGCGGATGGATCAGGAAGGGATCGCCGCCGGTGATCAGCCCGGCGCAGACCGCGGAGAGGATGATCGCCAGCAGCAGGATGCCGCTGAACAGGGCGACGCGGTTGCCGCGCAGCGCCCCGGCCAGGCTGCCGCGGCGTGTCAGGGAAGGGGCCTGTCCGGCTGCCGGCATGACGGCCCTCAATAGCGGATGCGCGGGTCGACGATCACATAGGCGATGTCGATCAGCAGGTTCACGCCGACATAGATCAGCGCGAAGAACAGGATCAGCCCCTGCACCACCGGATAGTCGCGGGCGAGGATGGCGTCGATGGTGAGCCGGCCGACGCCGGGGATGTTGAACACGCTCTCGGTCACCACCACGCCGCCGATCAGCAGCGCAATGCCGAGCCCGATCACGGTGATGATCGGCACCGCCGCGTTCGGCAGCGCATGGCGCCACAGCACGCGGCGCTCGACATTGCCCTTGGCGCGCGCGGTGCGGACGAAGTCCTCGCCCAGCACCTCGAGCAGGCTGGAGCGGGTGACGCGCGCGATCAGCGCCATGAACACCAGCGCCAGCGTCACTGACGGCAGGGCGAGATGGCGCAGCGCGTCCAGCGGATCCTCGAACGGGCTGACATAGCCCTGCACCGGGAACAGGTCGGCCTTCACCGAGAACAGCAGGATCAGGATGTAGCCGATGACGAAGCCCGGCACCGAGAAGCCGACGACCGACAGCATCATCACGGCCCGGTCGATCCAGCTGTTGTGCTTCCAGGCCGCGACGGCGCCGAGCGGCACCGCGACCAGGACGGTGATCACGATCGCGCTCAGCGCCAGCACCAGCGTCGGCTCCAGCCGGTCGAAGATCAGGCTGAGCACCGGGATCTTCGACAGGATCGAGATGCCGAGATGGCCGCGCGCGATCTCGCCGAGCCAGGCGAGATACTGCACGACCAGCGGCTGGTCGAGGCCCATCTCGGCCCGGATGCGGGCCAGCGCCTCCGGCCCGGCGGTCTCGCCGGCCAGGATCAGCGCCGGGTCGCCGGGGCTCAGGCGCAGCAGCAGGAAGACGATGGTGGCGACGACCAGCATCACCGGGATGGCCATCGCGATCCGGAGGGCGATCAGCCTGGGCATCAGGCCTTGTCCGCGCCCCAGGCCACCATGACCGGCGAGGGCACGTAGCCCGAGACGTCGGCGCGGAAGGCCTCGTAGTCGAAATAGGTGCCGAGCGGGATGTAGAAGACCAGGTCGTAGGCGCGCTGCTGCATCTGCTCGACGATCGCCTTCTGCTTCGCCGGGTCGGTCTCGCGCTGATAGCGGCCCTTCAGCGCCTCGGTCTCGGGATCGTCGACGAAGCCGGTATAGGCCTTCTTGCCGCGGGCGTCGAAATTGAGGTTGCCGAGCGGCGAGATCAGGTCGATCCGGTCGAACACCGCATGGGCCAGGTTCCAGCCGCCCTCGGCGACCGGATCGGGCTTGGCGCGCCGGGCCAGGAACCCGCTCCACTCCATGGTCTGGATCTCCGACGGGATGCCGATCTGGCGCAGGACCTGCTGGGTCAGCGGCGCCAGCGGCGCGAAGGAGGCGATGTCGCCGGGCGTGATGATGACGATCTTCTCGCCGTTGTAGCCGGCCTCCTGCAGCAGGGTCTTGGCCTTGGCGATGTCGGCCGTGCCGGTGTCGGGGAAGCCGACGGCCGTCTCCAGCGGCGTGCCGCAGCCGAACAGGGCCGGGCAGAGCTGGTAGGATCCGGGATCGCCGATCGCGGCGTCCATGTAGTCCTGCTGGGTCACCACCGCTTGCACCGCCTGCCGCATCTTGACGTTGTCGAAGGGCGGCTGCGCCCAGTTGAAGCGGACGGTCGAGGCGTTCAGCCCGACCCGGCGCCGGACGACGACATCGGTGTTGTCCTGCAGCAGCGCGCGCTGGTCGGCGCCGATGTTCTCGATCAGGTCGATCTCGCCCTTGGCCAGCGCGTTGATCGCGGTCTGCTTGCTCGGGAAGGAGATCACCTCGACCCGGTCGACCTTGACGGCCTTGCCGCCGGCGAGGGCGCTCGGGGGCTCGGCGCGCGGCACATAGTTGTCGTTGCGCTCATAGGCCCAGCTGACGCCGGGCCGGAATTCGGACGCGATGAAGCGGAAGGGGCCCGAGCCGACGACCTCTTCCAGCACCGTCTCCGGCGCCAGCGCGGCGATGCGCGCGGGCATGACGAAGAGCGGGATCGAGCTCGGCCGGGCGAGGGCTTGCAGCATCGGGCCGAACGGCTCCTTCAGGGAGATCCGGAAGGTCTTGCCGTCCACCGCCGCCATGGCGGCGGTCACGGCGGCGAGGCGCAGGCCGACCACGTCCTTCTTCGCCCAGCGCGCGATCGACGCGACGCAGTCGGCGGCGGTGACCGGCTGCCCGTCATGGAAGGCGAGGCCGTCGCGCAGGGTGAAGGTCCAGACCAGCTCGTCGGGGGTGACCGACCAGTCCTGCACCATCTGCGGCTGCGGCCGGTACTGCGCGTCGACCGAGAACAGCGTGTCGTAGACCATGTAGCCGTGGTTGCGGGTGATGTAGGCGTTGGTCACCACCGGGTCGAGCACGCGCAGCGCCGCGTGCGGGGCGATGCGCAGCGTCTTCCGGCCCTGCGCCCGGGCCGGGGCCATCGCGGCGAAGAACATGCCGGCGGAGAGGGTCAGCGCGGCCCGACGGTTGATCAGCATCTTCGGTTCTCCCTGTTCCCGGGCTCGGTGCCCGTTCGTTTGAATCGGCCTGGTCAGTAGCTGCGGCCGCGGCGCGGATCGGGCCAGAACGAGACGCCCTGCCGCGCGGCACCGCCGCCGACGCCCATCGGCACGCCGTCGGCCCGCCAGCAGGCCGCGCCGGTCATCAAGCCATCCGCGCCGAAGCCGATGATCCCCATGCCGCCGGCGACATGGGCGACGGCGGAAACGCGGTGGCCGAGCCCGGCGAGCGTCGCGCGCACGGCCTCGGGCACGCCGCGCTCGATCTCCGCCTCCTGCCCCCAGGTGAAGACGCGCGGCGCCTCGGCCGCCTCCTGCGGGCTCATGCCGTGATCGACGAGGTTGAGCACGGCCTGCATGGCGGAGGCCGGGATGCGGTGCGCGCCGGGCAGGCCCAGCGCGAAGACCGGGCGGCCGTCGCGCTTGCCGATCAGCGCCGTGATACCGCTGGTGATGCGCTTGCCCGGCTCGAGCGACAGCGCCTGCCCTGGATGCGGATCGAACAGATACATGTAGTTGTTCGGGATGATCCCGGTGCCGGGGATCATGATGCGGGCGCCGAACAGACTGTTGATGGTCTGGGTCGAGGTGACGATGTTGCCGTCGCCATCGGCGATGGTGACATGGGTGGTGTTGGCGGATTCGGTGGAGCGGATGCGGGCCTCGAAGCTGCCGGCGCGGCCGCGGTCGATCTCCGGCCGGCGCAGCGCCGCGTAGTCCTTGGAGATCAGCCGCGCCACCGGCACGTCGACGAAGTCCGGATCGGCGGTGACGGCGCGGCGGTCGGCGGCGGCGATCTTCAGCGCCTCCAGCACCAGATGCAGCGTCTCGGCCGTGCCGAAGCCGAGCTCGCCGATGTCCCAGGCTTCGAGCAGGTTCAGGATCTGCAGGGTCTGGACGCCGCCGGAACAGGGCGGCGGCGGCCCGACGATCTCGACCCCGCGATAGGTGCCGCGCATCGGCTCGCGCTCGATGGTCCGGTACGATTCCAGGTCGTCGAAGCGCAGGAAGGACCCGATGCCTTCCAGATGGCTGGCGATCCTGCGGCCGAGGTTGCCGCCATAGACGGCGTCCGGCCCCTCCCGGGCGATCAGGCGCAGGGTTTCGGCGTAGTCCGTCTGGACCAGCAGGTCGCCGGCGCCGAGCGGCCGCCCGCCGGGCAGGAACACCGCGGCGATGGCGGGGTCCAGCGCCAGGTCGGGCTCGATCTCGGCGATGCAGGTGGCGAGATAGGGCGACAGCAGGAAGCCGCGTTCGGCATGGCGGATCGCCGGCTCGATCAGGTCGCGCAGCGGCAGCCGGCCGAAGCGTTCGGCCGCCTCGCACCAGGCCTTCAGCGTGCCCGGCACGGCCACGGCCTTGGGCCCGACGCGGTTGGCGCGGCCCTGCGCCTCCATATAGTCCGGCCAGTCGTCGGCGACCGGGGTGAAGCTGTCGGACCGGGACGCGGCCGGCGCGGTCGACAGCCCGTCCAGCACGATCTCCCGGCCGTCCGCGAGCCGGATCAGGGCGACGCCGCCGCCGAGGATGCCGACCATCATCGGCTCGACCACGGTCAGCGTGAACAGGGCCGAGACCGCGGCGTCGATGGCGTTGCCGCCGGCCGCCAGCATCTCGACCGCCGCCGCCGAGGCGAGGGGGTGATTGGTTACCGCCATGCCGCGATGCGCAGCGACGGCGGTCTTCTCGCAGGTGAAGGGGCTTCCGGTCCGGTCGCGCCAATCCATCGTGCCAGTCCGATCTGGATGATCGCCGATTATCGGCGCGGATATTCAGATCAGTCCAATATGCAGTCTGTCAATTTTTGAGAACTGGAGATTATCAGACCGGGTTCGCCGCCGCGCTCCGCCGGGCATGGGCCGCGAAGGCCCGCGCCACCGGGGACGGCTCGTTGCGGCGGAAGGCGACGGCCAGCTCCGCCAGCACCGGCTCGCCGGCGATGGCGCGATAGCGCAGGCCGGGCACCTGGATGCTGCGCAGCGACTGCGGCACCAGCGCGACGCCGAGGCCGACGGCGACCATGCTGGCGATGGTGACGAAATCGCGCCCCTGCGGGCCGAGGCGTGGGAAGAACCCGGCCGCGCGGCAGGCCGCGGTGGTGTGCTCGTGGAAGCTGACGCCCGCCTGATGCCGCGGCGTGATGAAGATGTCGCCGTTGAGCGCCGAGAGCGGAACGCTGTCCCGCTTCGCCAGCGGATGGCTCTCCGGCAGGGCCAGGATGATCTCCTCGAACAGGATCGGCGTCGACACGATCCCCAGCGGCAGCGGCACCGGCGGCCGGATGAAGCCGATATCGAGCTTGCCCTGGTCGAGCTGGTCCAGCTGCTGCAGCATCTCCATCTCGAAGATGTCGAGCTCGACCTCCGGATAGGCGTGGCGGAACTCGCCGATCATCGTCGTCAGGGCCCCCGAATAGGCGGCCGAGCCGACATAGCCGATCGCGATCCGCCCGATCTCGCCACGCCCGGACCGGCGCGCCACCAGCAGCGCCGTCTCGGTCTGCTGCAGCGCCTTGCGCGCCTCCTCGGCGAACAGCTCGCCGGCCAGCGTCAGCTTCACCGAGCGGCGGGTCCGGTCGAACAGCGGGGTGCCGACGATCTCCTCCAGCTTCTTGATCTGCTGGCTCAGCCCCGGCTGGGCGATGCGCAGCTTCTCCGCCGCGCGGCCGTAGTTCAGCGCCTCGGCGGTGGCCAGGAAATAGCGCAGATGGCGCAGCTCGAGCGTCGCGCTGCTGGGGCGGCGGCCTGGCGACATGGCGCTCTCCTGAGAAGCCGGAGTTCTTGAAATCCACGACTGCGCATATTGGACTGATATGAGCGGTGCCAGCAATATCGGCCGGTATCCGTCGGCGGGCGTCTCCCGGGCGCCGCCGTCCTCCTCGGCGAGTTACGCATGGACGATCCGCGCGGCATTCCCCACGCCGCCCATTGGGGCAGCTTCTTCGCGCGCCGCGACGGCGACCGGCTGGTGGTGACGCCGCATCCGGACGATCCGGCGCCGTCGCCGATCCTCGGCAATTTCACCGATGTGCTGCGCCACAAGGCTCGGATCCGCCGGCCGATGGTCCGGCGCGGCTGGCTGGATGGCGGGCCGGGGCCGCGCGACCGCGATTTCCGCGACGATCTCGTCGCCATCGGCTGGGACGAGGTGCTGGACCGGCTGGCGGCCGAGATCGCCCGGGTCCAGCGGGACTTCGGGCCGCAGGCGATCTATGGCGGTTCCTATGGCTGGGCCAGCGCCGGGCGCTTCCACCATGCCCAGAGCCAGATCCACCGCTTCTTCAACCTCGCCTGCGGCGGCTATGTCCGCTCGATCAACAGCTACAGCGCCGGCGCCTCCTCGGTGATCCTGCCGCATGTGCTGGGGCCGTTCGAGACCCTGTCGCGGCGCAACGTCACCTGGGACCAGGTCGCCGAGCACACCGATTTCGTGCTCGCCTTCGGCGGCATGCCGCTGAAGAATTCGATGATCGCCAGCGGCGGCATCACCCGCCATGTCGAGCCCGACGCCATGGCGCGAGCCGCCGCCCGGGGCTGCGCCTTCTGGTCGGTCAGCCCCCTGCGCGACGACATGCCGGGGGAGGCGCGGCCGCGCTGGCTGCCGATCCGTCCGGGCACCGACGTCGCGCTGATGCTCGGCATCGCCCACACGCTCGTCGCCGAGGACCTGTACGACCGCGCCTTCCTCGACCGCTGCTGCGTCGGCTTCGACGAGTTTGCGGCGTATCTGGCGGGCAAGGATGCGGGCTGGGCCGAAGCCATCTGCGGCATCGATGCCGGCACGATCCGCGGCATCGCCCGCAGGCTCGTCGCCGGGCGCAGCCTGATCACCGTCGCCCATGCGCTGCAGCGGGCGCAATATGGCGAGCAGCCGGTCTGGATGGCGGCGGTGCTGGCGGCGATGGTCGGCCAGATCGGCCTGCCGGGCGGCGGCTACAACTACGCGCTCGGCGCCATGGGCCACACCGGCCGGCGGGTGAACGCGGTGCCGATCCCGACCATGCCGCAGGGCAGCAACGGGGTGAAAAGCTTCATCCCCGTCGCCCGCATCGCCGACATGCTGCTCGGGCCGGGAACGCCCTTCGCTTACAACGGCCAAGCGCTCGCCTATCCCGACATCCGGCTGGTCTACTGGGCCGGGGGCAACCCGTTCCACCATCACCAGGACCTGAACCGGCTGCGCCGGGCCTTCTCGCGGGTCGACACCATCATCTGCCACGAAAGCGCCTGGACGCCGATGGCGCGCTTCGCCGATATCGTGCTGCCGGCGACGATGTCGCTCGAACGCGACGACATCGGCGCGGCCGCGACCGATCCGCGCCTGATCGCGATGAAGCGTGTGGCGGATCCAGCGGGGGAGGCCCGCGACGATTTCGAGATCTTCCGGGGGCTGGCCCGGCGCATGGGCTGCGAGGCGGCGTTCACGGAAGGGCGCTCGGCGCGCGAATGGCTGGAGCATCTCTACGAGCCCACCCGCGCCGCGCTGGCCGGACAGGGTTGGCCGGCGCCGGGCTTCGCCGAATTCTGGGACCGCGGCGAGCTCGCGCTTCCGTCCGCGCCGGACGATGGCGGCCTGCTGCGCGCCTTCCGCGACGATCCCGAGGGCCATGCCCTGCCGACGCCGAGCGGGCGGATCGAGATCGTCTCCGGGACGATCGCCGGCTTCGGCTATGACGACTGCCCGGGACACCCGGCCTGGCTGCCCGCGACCGAACAGCCCGACGCGGCCGCTCCGCTCACGCTGATCGCCAACCAGCCGGCCACGCGGCTGCACAGCCAGCTCGATTTCGGCGCCTACAGCCAGTCGGCCAAGCATCGCGGCCGGGAGTTGGTGCGCCTCCATCCGCGGGACGCGGCCGTCCGCGGCATCGGCGAGGGCGATCTGGTCCGCCTGTTCAACGCGCGCGGCGCCTGCCTCGCGGCGGCCCGTCTCAGCGACGGTGTCATGCCGGGCGTGGTCAATCTCTCCACCGGTGCCTGGTACGACCCGGTCGAGGACGGCTCGGACCGTCCGCTGTGCGGCCATGGCAACCCCAACGTCCTGACTCGCGACATCGGCACCTCGCGGCTGGCGCAGGGATGCTGCGGCCAGGTCACGACGGTCCAGTGCGAGCGCTTTGACGGCGAAGCGCCGCCCGTGCGGGCCTATGATCCGCCGCAGGACGGGGGCGGTTCACGATGACGGGGCCGCTCGCCGGGATCCGGGTCCTGGACATGACCTCGGTGCTCATGGGTCCCTACGCCACCTCGATCATGGGCGACATGGGCGCCGACGTGATCAAGCTGGAATCGCCGGAGGGCGACCTCATCCGGCAGGTCGGCCCGAGCCGCAGCGGCGCGATGGGCGGCATGTTCATGCACGCCAACCGGTCCAAGCGCAGCATCGCCGTCGACCTCAAGCAGCCCGGCGGCCGCGACGTCGCGCTCAGGCTGGCCCGGACCGCCGACGTCCTCGTCTACAACCTGCGGCCGCAGGCGATGGAACGGCTCGGGCTCGGCTACGAGGATGTGGCGAAGGCGCGGGCCGACATCATCTATGTCGGCACCTTCGGCTTCGGCCAGGACGGCCCCTATGCGGCGAAGCCGGCCTATGACGATCTCGTCCAGGGCCTGTGTGCCGTGCCGGCGCTGTTCGCCGAGGCCGGCGACGGCACGCCGCGCTACGCGCCGATCAACATCGCCGATCGCGTGGTCGGGCTGCACGCCCTGGCCGCGATCCTCGCGGCGCTGCGCCATCGCGACCGGACCGGCCAGGGCCAGCGCATCGACGTGCCGATGTTCGAGACCATGGCGAGCTTCGTGCTGGGCGACCATCTCGGCGGGCTCAGCTACGAGCCGCCGCTGGACCAGGGCGGCTATCCGCGCCTGCTGGCCCCCGAGCGCCGGCCCTTCCGGACGGCGGACGGTTTCCTCTGCGCCGTCATCTACACCGACCGTCACTGGCAGCGCTTCATCGACATCGCGGGCCGCGAGGACTGGCGCGACGATCCGCGCTTCGCCAGCCATGCCAGCCGCACGCACCACATGGCCGGGATCATGGAGAGCGTGGCGGAGATCTTCGCCGGCAGAACGACGGCCGTGTGGGAGAGCGTCCTGGTCGCGGCGGACATCCCCCATGCCCGGATGCACACGCTGGAATCGCTGCTGCAGGACCCGCATCTGGCCGCAGCCGGGTTCTTCCCGGTGTCGGACCATCCGACGGAGGGGGCTGTCCGCACCATGCGGGTCCCGTCCCGCTGGAGCGCCAGCCAGCCGGAACCGACGCGGCCTGCACCGAGGCTGGGAGAGCACAGCCGCGAGCTGCTGCAGGAGCTCCGGCTGCCGGAAGCGGAGATCGGAAGGCTGCTGTCGACGCGGGCGGTGATCTGCCCTGACGACTGATCCGATGCGCCATGAGCTAGGCCCCCGCGGCTCGACATTCGTCCGGCTTGACCGCGGCGCATGGCTTGCAGCATAGAGAGAATGAGAATGATTTGCGTTCGCGTAAGGGTGAATGGGCGATGCCTGGGCATGTGAGATCGAGATCCTGGTTCTGGTCGGGAGGAGCGGGGTGCGCCGTGTTCCTGGCGATCCCGGCGCTTCAGGCCCAGGATCAGGCCCAGGATGTCCCGCAGCTCGAGCCGATCGTGGTCCAGGGCGCGGGCCGGGAGGATCCGAAGGCGCCGGTGATCGGCTATGTCGCCACCACCAGCTCGACCGCGTCGAAGACCGGGACGCCGTTGCTGGAGACGCCGCAGTCGATCTCGGTGATCACCGCCGACCAGTTGAAGGCGCAGGGCGCCCAGACCCTGGGGCAGGCGCTGAACTACACCCCCGGCGTCGTCGGCGAGCCCTTCGGTGCCGATCCGCGCTTCGATTCGCCGATCATCCGCGGCTTCGACGGCCGCCAGAGCCAGTTCCTGAACGGGCTGAAGCTGATGCGCACGGCCGGCGCGCCGGCGATCGAGCTCTACGGCCTCGAACGTGTCGAGGTGCTGCGCGGCCCGGCCTCGGTGCTGTACGGCCAGGGCAATCCCGGCGGCCTGATCAACATGGTCAGCAAGCGCCCGGTCTTCGAGCCGTTCGGCGAGGTCGGCGCCCAGTTCGGCAGCTTCGACACCTATGAGGGGACCTTCGATCTCGGCGGCCCGATCGGCCAGGACGAGACGCTGGCCTATCGCGTGACGGGGCTTGTCCGCAACGCGGGCGAGCAGACCGATCATCTCGACAACGACCGGTATTTCCTGGCCCCGGCCCTGACCTGGAAGCCGGATTCGGACACGATGCTGACCTTCCTGACCAGCGTCCAGCACGACAATCCCAGCTCGCCGTCCGGCCTGCCGGCGGCGCTGACCCTGAACGCCGACGGCCACAAGCTGCCGCGGGACTTCTTTGTCGGCGACAAGGATTTCGACGAGTCCAGCCGGACGCTGGTCAACCTCGGCTACGAGTTCGAGCACCGCTTCGCCGACAATCTGAGCTTCCGGCAGAATTTCCGCTATTCGAACTTCGACTGGAACTACCAGGACCTGTATTTCAGCAGCCTGGGCGCCGATGGCCACACCCTGAACCGCGGCGCCATCTACCAGAGGGAGAGCCTGAACACCGTCAATGTCGACAACCAGGTCCAGGCGTCGGTCTCGACCGGTCCCGTCGACCACACCCTTCTGGTCGGTCTGGACGTCCGGTACTTCGACAACCGCACCCGGACCGAATTCGGGCTGGCCCCCACCCTCGACAGCGACGATCCGGACTACAGCATGTCGGTGCCCAAGAGCGTCTGGTACAAGGCCGATGTCCGGTCGAATCTGTGGCAGGTCGGCCTCTATGCCCAGGATGAGATCGCCCTCGACCGCTGGCGCTTGACGCTGGGTCTGCGGCAGGACTGGGCCAGCTCCAGCAGCACGACCGACTATCTCACCCGCACCTCGAAGGTGGATCAGGACGACAGCGCGCTGACCGGCCGGGCCGGCCTCAGCTATGTCTTCGACAACGGCATCGCGCCGTATATCAGCTACGCCACGTCCTTCGAGCCCGTCGTCAGCCAGGACGCCAGCGGAAATGCGCTGGAGCCGACCACGGGCGAGCAGGTGGAAGCCGGCATCAAGTACCAGCCCACCGGCTGGAACGGCTTCTTCACCGCCGCGGTCTACGACCTGCGCCAGAAGAACGTGCTGACCACGGTCGTCACCGATGGCGTGACCACCAGCGAGCAGATCGGCGAGGTGCATGTCCAGGGCCTGGAGCTGGAAGGCGTCGCCAGCCTCGCGGAGGGCCTGGATCTCAGGGCGGCCTACACCTACACGAAGGCGAGGGTGATCGGCGGCGAGGATGACGGCAACCGCCCCCAGAACGTGCCGGAGCATTCCGCCAGCCTGTGGCTCGACTACACCATCCGCGACAGCTCCGCCTGGGACGGCTTCGGCATCGGCGGCGGCGTGCGCTATATCGGGCAGCGCTTCGGCGACGCCGACAACACCTACGATCTCGAGGGCGTCACCCTGTTCGACGCGACGATCCACTACCAGTGGGACCGGTATCGGGCCTCGCTCAACATCCAGAACATCGCCGACCGGGACTATGTCGCGAATTGCGGCAGCTTCGGCTGCTACTACGGCGACGGCCGGACGATCATGGGCAAGCTGTCCTACGCCTGGTAACGCGTGCGCTCGTCGGTGTTCCCCCGGATGGACGAGACCGCGCGGCTCCTGCGGCGGCGCCGCGTGCTGGCGATGCTGGCCGGGTTGGCGCTGCCGTCCGGCGCCCGCGCCGAAGCCGTGCCGCGACGCATCGCGGCGATCGACTGGGCCATGCTCGAGACGCTGGTGGCCCTGGGCGTCGAGCCGGTGGCCGCGGCGGAGCTCCAGCTGTTCCGTGTGGATGCGGTCGAGCCGGCCCTGTCGCCGACGGTGGTGGATCTCGGCCTGCGCGGGTCCCCGAACTTCGAGCTCCTCACGCTGCTGCGCCCCGACCTGATCCTGATCTCGCCCTATTACACCCGTCACCAGGCGATCCTCGAGACCATCGCTCCGACGCTGTCGCTGACCTTCTACCTGCGCGGCGAGCCGCCCTTCGCCAAGGCGCAGGCGGCGGTCACGGAGCTCGGCCGGCGGCTTGACCTGGCGCCGCGGGCCGCGGCCGTCCTCGCCGCGGCGGACCAGGCGCTGGCGCGGGGGCGCGACCGGCTGTCGGCCTTCGCCGGCCGGCCGACCTACATCATCAACATCGGCGACGCCCGCCATTTCCGCGCCTTCGGCCGCGACAGCATGTTCGGCGACGTGCTGGAGCGGCTGGGGCTGCCGAACGCCTGGACCAGGCCGACCCGATTCAGCTTCGCCGCGCCGGTGCCGATCGAGGCGCTGGCGGAGACCCCCGAGGCCCGCATCGTCATCGTCTCCGACATTCCGGTCGAGGCGCGGACCTCGCTGGCCGGCAGCGTGCTGTGGAACGCCCTGCCGGCGGTCCGGCAGAACCGCGTGCTGCGGATCGGCAACATCAACCCCTTTGGCGGCGTCACCGCCGGGCTGCGCTTTGCCAAGCTCCTCGCCGACGGGCTGACCGAGCAGGGGGGCCTGACGTGACCGGCGCGGTCGTGCTCAGGTCCGGGCTGCCGCTGTGGGGCGCGGCGGCGCTGGCGGCGCTGTGGCTCTCCGCCTCCGCCGCGCTGGCGCATCTGGCGGCCGGGCCGTGGCCGTCCTTCCCGTTCGACCCGGCGATGATGACGACCGACCAGATCATCACGGTCTACGGGCTGCTGCCGCGGGCCGTCATCGCCATCCTCGCCGGGGCGGCGCTCGGCCTGTCCGGCGCGCTGATGCAGGCCCTGCTGCGCAATCCGATCTCCGACCCGTCCACCCTCGGCGTCTCCGCCGGGGCGCAGCTGGCCATCGTCGCCGCGACGATCTTCTTCCCCGCGACCCTGGATGGCGGCCGCGGCCTGGTGGCCTTCGCCGGCGCCGCCGTGGCGGCGGGCATCGTCTTCCTGCTCGGCTGGCGGCGGTCGTTCGAGCCGATCACCATGGTGATCGGAGGGCTGGTGGTCGGCATTCTCGCCGGCTCCCTGTCCGCCGCCTTCACCCTGTCCCAGGGCGAGTACCTGATGTCGCTGGTCGCCTGGAACGGCGGCTCGCTCAGCCAGCAGGACTGGTCCGCGACCCGAGACCTCGCGGTGCAGCTCGGCCTCGGCGCGGTTCTCGCGGCGCTGCTGATCCGGCCCCTGACCATTCTCGGGCTGGACGACGCCAATGCCCGTTCGCTGGGCGTCCGGCTGGCGCTGATACGGTTCGCCGTGGCCGTGCTCGCGGTCTGGCTCGCCGCCGCGGTGGCCGCCGCCGTCGGCCTCGTCAGCTTCATCGGCCTGGCCGCGCCCGCGCTGGTCCGCCTGTCCGGAGTCCGCCGGACCGGGGCGCTCCTGCTGTATTCGCCGCTGGCGGGCGGCCTGCTGCTCTGGCTCACCGACGGGATGGTGCAGTGGGTCGCGGGATCGGTCGGCGAGATGTTCCCGACCGGGTCCGTCACGGCCCTGGTCGGCGGGCCGCTGCTGCTCTGGCTGCTGCCGCGGCTCCCCCTGTCCCGGCCGGCACCGCCGGCCGCGGCCGCCGCCGCGGTGCCGATCGGGCGCCCCCGGCTCGCGCTGCTGCTGATCGGCGCAGGCCTGCCGCTGCTGGCGGCGGCGTTCCTGGTCGTCGCCCGGATGCCGGACGGATGGCTGGTGCTCGGCGGCCCGGAGCTGCAGGCCCTGCTGCCGCTGCGCTGGCCCCGCCTGCTGGCCGCCGCCGCCGCGGGCGGGCTGCTGGCGCTGGCCGGGACGATCCTGCAGCGGCTGACGGCGAATCCGCTGGCCAGCCCGGAGGTCATGGGCATCAGCGGCGGGGCAGGGGTCGGCCTGGCCGCCACCCTGACCCTGCTGCCGGCGGCCGGGCCGCTCGAGCTTCTCGGCGGCGCCGGCGCCTGCGCCGCGCTGGTGCTGATCGTGATCGCGGGTTTCGCCGCCCGTCGCGATCTGCCGCCGGACCGGCTGCTGCTGGCCGGGATCGCGATCAGCTCGCTCAGTTCGGCCCTGCTGAATGCCCTCCTCGCGGTCGGCGACCAGCGGTCCTGGCAGATCCTGTCCTGGCTCAGCGGCTCGGCCGTCGCCGTCGGGCCGCTGTCCGCCGTCGTCCTGGCGGGCCTTGCGGTGGCCGCTCTCCTGATCGGCCTCCTCTGCACGCGCTGGCTGGCGATCCTGCCGCTCGGCCAGGGCGTCTCACAGTCGCTGGGATTGCCGCTGCGCGGCAGCCGGCTGGTGCTGATCGTCCTGGCCGCGGTCGCCACCGCGGCGGCGTCGCTGCTGGTCGGGCCGTTGAGCTTCATCGGGCTGATGGCGCCGCACATGGCGCGCGAGGCGGGCTTCGTCCGCGCCGGCCATCACCTCGCGGCCTCGTTCCTGATCGGCATGATCCTGATCCTGATCGGCGATTTCGGCGCGCATACCGCGACCTTCCCCTACGAACTGCCGCTCGGCCTCTTCGCCTCGATGATCGGAGCGCCGTATCTGATCTGGCTGATCGGCACGAGACGGAGCGCCTGAAAAAGGTGTCGGAAACCGGTTTACTAAACCGGTTTCCGACCCTAGGATGCCGCTTCGGAGGCAGGATGGCGACCATTCGCGACGTCGCGCGGGAGGCGGGTGTTTCACCGGCCACGGTCTCGCGCTACCTGAACCGCAACATCGAGCTGCCGGCGGAGACCGCCGGGCGGATCGACGCCGCCTCGAAGCGGCTGGACTATCGCCCGAACCTGCTGGCCAAGCGCCTCAGCCTCGGCAGCTCCGAGACCATCGGCCTGGTCACGCCCGAGATCGCCAATCCGTTCTTCGCCGCGCTGGCCGCGGCGGCGGAGGCCGAGGCGCGGCGCGCGGGCTTCTCGATCCTGCTGAGCAGCACCGGCGGGGATCTGGAGATGGAGGCCGCCAGCATCGACCGGCTGGCCGCCCGCCATGTCGACGGCCTGCTGGTGCTGACCAACCGGGTCGATGACGGCCGCCTGCGCGACCTGATCGACGGGCGCACCGACGTGGTCGTGCTCGACGAGGACGTGCCTGGCGCCAGGGTCACCCGGATCTTCGTCGAGAACGAGGCCGGCGCCCGTGACGCCACCCGCCACCTGATCGCCGCGGGGCATCGCCGCATCGCCCATATCGGCGGCCCGGAGCGGCTGCTGAGCACGGAGGAGCGTTTCGCCGGCTTCGCCCGGGCCATGGCGGAGGCAGGGCTGGCGGTCGAGGACGGGCTGGTCCGCTTCGGCGCCTATGAACGGGATTTCGGGCGCGACGCCACCCGGGCGATCCTCGCCCATGGCCGGCCGACCGCCGTGTTCACCGGCAGCGACTACATCGCGATCGGCGTGCTGGAGGCGCTGGCGGCCCATGGCCTGTCGGTGCCCGGCGACCTGTCCCTCGCCAGCTTCGACGACATGCCCTTTGCGGACCTCCTCAGCCCGCCGATCACCACCGTGCGCCAGCCGATCGAGGCGCTCGGCCGGCTCGGCATCCGGACGCTGCTGGCGCAGATCCGGGGCGAGGAGACGCCGCCGATCCAACGCCTGCCCACCGAACTGGTGATCCGCAAATCCGTCGGACCGCCGCCGGGGAAGGCCAACACGGCAGGCTGATCGCGACACCTGCCGCCGGGGAAGAAACGCGACAACAACAGCACCAGAGGAGAGCTTCATGACCCGACTGAACGCATTGATGTCCGCCGCGGCGCTGGCGGCGATGCTGGCCTTCACCGCCCAGGCACAGGCCGAGACCATCGCGCTGGTGACGATCAACCAGCAGGCCCTGTTCTTCAACCAGATCAACCAGGGCGCGCAGAAGGCGGCCGACGCCGCCGGCGCCAAGCTGGTGATCTTCAACGCCAACAACGTGCCCAGCGCCCAGAACGACGCGATCGAGAATTACATCACCCAGAAGGTCGACGGCATCGTCCTGGTGGCGATCGACGTCAACGGCGTGAAGCCGGCGATCACCGCGGCCAAGCAGGCCGGCATCCCGGTGATCGCGGTCGACGCCCAGATCCCGGACGGCGACAACGCCGCCTTTGTCGGCGTCGACAACCTCAAGGCCGGCGAGGAGATCGGCAAGCACACCGCCGAGTATGTGAAGGCGCAGATGGGCGGCAGCGCCAAGCTCGGCGTCATCGGCGCGCTGAACTCCTTCATCCAGAACCAGCGGCTGGACGGGTTCAAGAAGGCGCTTACGGCGTCGGGGGTGAAGGTCGAGATCGTCGACACGGTGGATGGCCAGAACGTCCAGGACGTCGCCCTGACGGCGTCGGAGAACCTGATGACCGCCAACCCGGCCATGACCGCGCTCTACGCCACCGGCGAGCCGGCGCTGATCGGTGCCGTTTCCGCCGTCACCAGCCAGGGCCGCACCGGCGACATCAAGGTGTTCGGCTGGGACCTGACCGCCCAGGCGATCGCCGGCATCGACGCCGGCTGGGTCGCCGCGGTGGTCCAGCAGGACCCGGCCACCGAGGGCAAGGTCGCGGTCGAGAGCCTGCTGAAGCTGAAGAAGGGCGAGACCGTGCCGGCGATCATCAACGTGCCGGTCACCATCGTCACCAAGGCGAACGTCGACCAGTTCCGCGGCATGTTCAAGTAACCTGCCGAGGCTGCCCCTTCGCCCGGAGGGGCAGCCGCCGACGCAGCGATCAAGCATGGAGGGACCGTTGGACGAACCCGTCCGCGTCCGCATGAGCGGCATCTGCAAGCGCTACGGCGCGATCCAGACGCTCGAGAATGTCGACCTGACCCTGCGCCGCGGCGAGGTGCTGGGGCTGGTCGGCGACAACGGCGCCGGCAAGTCGACGCTGAGCAAGGTGCTGTCCGGCGCCGTGGTCCCGGATGCCGGCACGATCGAGATCGACGGCGCCGCGGTGCGGTTCGACAGCCCGGCCGATGCCCGCCGGCACCATGTCGAAATGGTCTACCAGGACCTGTCGCTGTGCGACACGGTCGACGTCGCCGGCAATTTGTTCCTGGGGCGCGAGCCGCGGCGCGGCGCCTTCGGCCTGTCCTTCCTCGACAAGGGCCGGATGCATGCCGAGGCGCGGACGATGCTGGACGGGCTGGGCATCCGCATCCCCAACACCTGGCTGAAGGTCGAGAACCTGTCGGGCGGCCAGCGCCAGAGCATCGCCATCGGCCGCGCCGCCTCCTTCGACCCCAAGGTGCTGATCATGGACGAGCCGACGGCGGCCCTGGCCGTGGCCGAGGTCGAGGCGGTGCTGGAGCTGATCCGCACCGTCAGCGCCCGCGGCGTCAGCGTCATCCTGATCACCCACCGGCTGCAGGACCTGTTCCTGGTCTGCGACCGGGTCCAGGTGATGTATGAGGGCCGCGCCATCGCCGAGCGCCAGATCGCCGACACCAATATCGAGGAGGTCGTCGACCTGATCGTCGGCCGGAAATTCACCGCCCGCTCGGCCCGCATGGCCGCGGGTCCGGAGGCGCGGGCATGAGCGCGGCAGGGAGCACTGCAATGACCGAGGACCGGAGCGGCACCGGGAAGGCCGACCGGCCGCCGGGGCTGCGCCACCAGGTGATGGCCAATGGCGGTGTCGCCAGCATCTTCCTGTTCTTCCTGGCGGTCTGCATCCTGTTCGGCCTGGTCACGGATGCCTTCCTGACCGAGGCCAACATCCTCAACATCCTGCGCCAGAGCGCGCCGCTGCTGATCGTCGCCACGGCGATGACCTTCGTCATCACCACCGGCGGCATCGACCTGTCGGTCGGTTCGATGCTCGGCCTGATCGGCGCCCTGTCGGCGGTGGCCCTGCAGGCCGGCGTGCCCTGGCCCCTGGCCCTGGTGGGGCTGGTGCTGCTGGGCGCCGCGATCGGTGCGGTGCAGGGCTTCTTCATCGCCTATGAGGGCATCCCCGCCTTCATCGTCACCCTGGCCGGGCTCGGCATCATCCGCGGCGTGGCCCTCTTGATCACCCAGGGCTATTCGATCCCGGTCGATCCCGGCAGCGCCTTCGTCATCATCGGCCGCGGCTGGGTGGCCGGGCTGCCGCTGCCGGCGATCATCGCTGTCGCGGTGCTGGCGCTCGGCATCCTGATCTTCACCCAGACCCGGTTCGGCCGCTACGTCACCGGCATCGGCGCCAATGCCGAGGCGGTGCGCCGCGCCGGGGTGAACATCCGGCGGGTGACCCTGCTGGTCTATGTCCTGTCCGGTGCCGCCGCGGCGCTGGCCGCCGTGGTGATCGCGGCGCGGCTGGGCAGCGGCTCGGCCAATGCCGGGGCGGGGTTCGAGCTCGACGTCATCGCCGCGGTGGTGCTGGGCGGCACCAGCCTGTTCGGCGGCCGCGGCACCATGATCGGCACCGTGCTGGGCGCCCTGACAGTGGCCGTGATCGGCAACGGCCTGATCCTGGCGCATATGTCGCCGTTCCTGACCCCCATCATCACGGGCGTGATCATCCTGATCGCGATCTGGCTCAACTTCCGGATCTTCCGGACCACGACCCGCCGCTGAGGCCCACCATGACGACCACTGACACCATCGGCGTGCGCTCCGGCCGGGTCATGACCGTGCTGGGGCCGATCGCGGTCGAGGCGATGGGCGTGACCCTGATGCATGAGCACATCCTGCTCGACACCTCCAGCTGGTGGCGCCGGCCCTGCTGCGCCAGCCACATCGCCCTGGCCGAGAAGCCGATCGACATCACCATGATCGGCGAGCTGCGGATGAACCCGTTCCTGAACCGGGACAACTGCTTCCTGCTCGACACCGACCTGGCGGTGGAGGAACTGGGCAAGTTCACCGAGCTGGGCGGCGCCACCGTGGTCGACCCGACCTGCCTGGGCATCGGCCGCGACCCGGAGGCGCTGCAGCGCATCAGCCGCCGCACCGGGCTGAACATCGTCATGGGCTCCGGCTACTACCTCGGCCAGTCGCATCCGGAGGAGGTGCGGACCATGGACGCCGACATCATCGCCGAGATGATCGTGCGCGACGTCGGCGGGGCGCCGCCGCCGGAGGATGACGACGCGCCGGTGATCCCGGCCGGGCTGATCGGCGAGATCGGCGTCAGCAAGGACTTCACGGCCGAGGAGGAGAAGTCGCTGCGCGGCGCCGCCCGCGCCGCGCGCCGCACCGGGGTGCCGCTGTCGATCCACCTGCCGGGGTGGGAAAGGCTGGCCCATCGCGTGCTGGACGTGATCGAGGAGGAGGGGGCGGATCTGCGGCACACCGTGCTGTGCCACATGAACCCGAGCCATGCCGATCTGCCGTATCAGAGGGCGCTGGCCGACCGCGGCGCCTTCCTGGAATACGACATGATCGGCATGGACTACTACTACGCCGACCAGAAGGCGCAGTCGCCGAGCGACGAGGAGAACGCCCGGGCGATCGTCAGCCTGATCGAGTCCGGCCATGAAGACCGGCTGCTGCTGTCGCAGGACGTGTTCCTGAAGATGATGCTGACCCGCTACGGCGGCTTCGGCTACGGCTACATCCTGAAGCATTTCGTGCCGCGGCTGCGCCGGCACGGCGTCGATCGCGCGACGATCGACCGGCTGCTGATCGACAATCCGCGGCGCGTCTTCTCCGCCGCCCACAACACCAAGGCCTGAGCAATGGCGAAGCACAAGATCCTGCTGGCGGGCGAATCCTGGGTCTCGACCGCGACCCACATCAAGGGCTTCGACCAGTTCCCGACCGTGACCTACCACCAGGGCGCCGAGCCGCTCTTGGAGGCGCTGAAGGACTCGCCCTTCGACATCCACTACATGCCGGCGCATCTGGCGCAGCGCGACTTCCCGCAGTCGCTGGAGGGCCTGCAGGCCTATGAAGCGGTGATCCTGTCCGACATCGGCGCCAACACGCTGCTGCTGCACCCCGACACCTGGGTGCACAGCAAGCGCACGCCGAACCGGCTGAAGCTGCTGCGCGACTATGTCCGCGGCGGCGGCGGCCTCTTGATGTTCGGCGGCTATTACAGCTTCCAGGGCATCAATGGCGGCGCCCGCTTCCACAAGACCGCGGTGGAGGAGGTGCTGCCGGTGGAGATCCTGCCGGTCGACGACCGGGTCGAGGTGCCGGAGGGCTTCGACCCCAGGCTCGTCGCCGACCACCCGATCCTGGCCGGGCTGCCGGGCCCCTGGCCGGCGCTGCTCGGCTTCAACGAGGTCAAGCCGAAGCCGGGGGCGCAGGTGCTGGCCACGGTCGGCGCGGAATACGGCGACCTGCCGCTGCTGGTGGTCGGGGAATACGGGCAGGGCCGCACCCTGGCCTGGACCTCCGACATCGGGCCGCACTGGCTGCCGCCGGACTTCGCCGCCTGGGACGGCTATGGCCGCCTGTGGTCGCAGGCCCTGGCCTGGACGATCGGGAAGGCGTAGTCCGTCCGCCATGACCGTCCACGTCGTCGGCAATGCCTGTCTCGACACCCTCTATCGGCTGCAGCGCTTCCCGGAGCCGGGGGAGACGATGGTGGCCGACGGCGTGGCAGAGGATCTGGGCGGGAAGGGGCTGAACCAGGCGGTCGCCGCGGCGCGCACCGGCGCCCGGGTCCGGCTGCTCGCCGCGGTCGGCTCGGACCGGCCGGGCGAGGCGGTGGCGGAACGGCTGGCGGCGGAGGGGATCGACGCCGCCGGGCTGGTCCGGCTCGATTGTCCGACCGACCGGTCGATGATCCAGGTCGATGCCGCCGGCGAGAACACCATCGTCAGCGTCACCGCCTGCGCCGACCGCTTCGACCCGCCGCAGGGCACCGATCTCGACACGGCGCTGAAGGCCGGCGACCTGCTGCTGATGCAGGGCAACCTGCGCATCGCGGCGGTGCGCGACGGCTTCGCCCTGGCCCGCAAGCGCGGCGCCGGCACCGTGCTGAACCCGTCGCCGATCCGCGATTCCTACGCCGCGGTGCTGCCGCTGACCGACCTGCTGGTGGTCAATCGGGGCGAGGCCTGCCGGCTGGGCGGCGACCCCGACCCGCACCGGGCGGCGCAGACCCTGCTGCGCCGCGGCGTGCCCATGGTCGTGGTCACCCTCGGGGCCGCCGGCGCGTCGCTGGTCACGGCGGAAGGGCGGCGAGACTTTGCCGCACCCGCGGTGACGGCGGTCGACACCGTCGGTGCCGGCGACCTGCTGTGCGGCGTGCTGGCCGGGCTGCTCGACCTCGGCGCCGCGATCGAGACGGCGCTGCCCACGGCCATCCAGGCCGCTGCCATCGGCGTGACCCGGCCGGGCGTCCTGTCTTCCTTTCCGACACGGGCGGAGATCGCAGCGATCCTGCCCGCATCCCTGGCCCGAGGAGGGGCCGAGCGATGACCGAGACCAAAGCCGTCGCCGAGACCCGTGGCCACGCCATCCGCGACATCTTCGGCCGGACCAAGGCGGTGATCGGCGTCGTCCACCTGCTGGCGCTGCCGGGCGCGCCGCAGTACCGCGGCGGCGGGGTGGACCCGATCATCGACCGGGCCATGGCGGATGCCGAGGCCTATCTGGCCGGCGGCTGCGACGGGCTGATCGTCGAGAACCACGGCGACATCCCGTTCTCCAAGCCGGACGACATCGGGCCGGAGACGGCATCGCACATGGCGGTGATCGCCGACCGCATCCGGCGCCAGTTCGGCAAGCCGATCGGCATCAACGTGCTGGCCAACGCCGCGATCCCTGCCTTCGCCATCGCTTCGGCGGCCCAGGCGGCCTTCATCCGGGTGAACCAATGGGCCAACGCCTATGTCGCCAATGAAGGCTTCGTCGAAGGCGAGGCGGCGCGGGCCCTGCGCTACCGCGCCCGGCTGCGGGCCGACGGCATCCGCGTCTTCGCCGACGCCCATGTCAAGCACGGCGCCCACGCCATCACCGGCGACCGCTCGGTGGAGGAGCTGGTGCGGGATGTCGAATTCTTCGATGCCGATGCGGTGATCGCCACCGGCCAGCGCACCGGCCACGCCGCCGACCTCGATTACATCCGCACCATCGCCGGGGCCACCACGCTGCCCTCGCTGGTCGGCAGCGGCGTGACGCCGGAGAACGTCAACGCCATCCTGAGCGTGGTCGACGCAGTGATCGTCGCCAGCGCGCTGAAGCGGGACGGGGTGTGGTGGAACCCGGTCGACCCGGCCCGCGTCCGCAGCTTCATTGCAAGCATCGACCGGTGAGGGCGGCGATCGCCCTCTTGCGGTGCTGCATCATGAGCACCTGAGTGGTGCACCATAGATCCAGATCGGAAGGGAGGAGAGGCACCGGGCCACGACAGCACGGCTAGTCACATCTGCGGTAGGTGTTCTCATCGACTATCGCCACCCAATACCAATTGGGCGGCGAGCCCCAGGAGCGCTGCTCCAGCACGCCATCGAATTCGAATACGTCGCTGGGTTCCAAACAAAAGACCGTCACCGGCATCCCGGCGCGAAACGCCGGATCATTTTCCGCCGGTATCCACACGGCCCCATCTGGATCACAGGTGTTGAAGTCCACCCCGATGCGCAACCTTGTCATCATCGACGGATAGTTCCCTTGGATGTTGATGATGTCAATCCACGAGGGGGTGCCGGCCCGAGAAGCTCTCAATCCTCTCGCGGCCCGTCCGGAGAGCTTCAAGATCCAATTCCCAGTACACGATCTTCGGCCAGCGCATCGTCGCCAGCGCGCTGAAGCGGGACGGCGTGTGGTGGAACCCGGTCGACCCGGACCGGGTGCGCCGCTTCATCGCCGGCATCGACCGGTAGGCGCTCAGCCCACCTTGCGTTCCTGCAGGATGTTGCCGCCGTCCACGACAAGCAGCGAGCCGTTCACATAGCTCGCTTCGGCCGACGCCAGGAAGGCGACGGCCGCCGCCACCTCGTCGGGTGTCCCCGCCCGGCCGGGCGGCGTGTGCCGGGCGGCGATCCGCTCTTCCTCCGTCGAGGACCCGGTCTCGATCCAGCCCGGCGCGACCGCATTTGCGGTCACTCCGTAGCGGGCGACCTCGAGGGCCAACGCGTGGGTCAGCCCCACCATCCCGGCTTTCGCCGCCGAATACGCCGCCTCCCCCGGATTGGAGACCAGGGGACCCGTCACGGACGCGACATTGACGATGCGGCCGCCCCGCCCGCTTTCCGTCATCGCGCCGAGGAAGGCGCGCGTCACCAGGAACGCCGTCTTGAGGCTGACATCGATCCCGGCGTCCCAGTCGGCTTCGTCCAGTTCCAGGAACGGGCGCTGCATGGCAGGCGCGGCCACCGATCCCATGCCCGCATTGTTGACCAGGATATCGACGGCTCCCACCTCCTGGCGCAGGCGTGAGACTTCGGCAGCCTTGGTCAGGTCCGCCGTGCAGGAGGTCACGTCGAGGCCTTCCGCCCGCAGTTCCGCGGCGCGGGCATGGATGCGGTCGGTCGCCCCGGTGATGAAGATGGTGAGGCCCCGGTCCGCGAGCCTGCGCGCGATCGCGATGCCGATGCCGTCCCTGGCGCCGGCGCCGGTGACGAGGGCTGTGGTGAAGACGGTCATCGCATCGGCCTTCCGGGTTCTCGAAGACGTCTCAGTAGCCGGCGGTGACGCCGAAATCGATCGGCAGCGCGACCCCCGTGATCGGTGCCGCCTTGTCCTCGCACAGGAACTGCACCAGCCGGGCCACTTCCTCGGCCCGGATGAAGCGTGCCGACCGGCCCTGGGGATAGTGCTTGAGCAGATTGGCCCGATAGCCGTCCTGGTCGCCGCCGCCATAGATCTCGGCCTGCCGGTCCAGCATGGGCGTCGCCACGTCGGCCGGGCAGACGGCGTTGACCCGGACACCTTGCGGTGCCAGCTCGAGCGCCAGGGCCTTGGTCAGGAGCACAAGCCCGCCCTTCGAGGCGCAGTAGACGGCAGCGCCATTGTTGCCGACCAGGCCGGCATCCGATGCGATGTTCACCACCGCGCCGCGCGACCGCACCAGATGGGGAATGGCCGCCGAGATCATGAAGAAGGCGCCCTTGAGATTGACGTCGAGGACGCGGTCCCATTCGTCCTCCGCGACCTTCGCCGAGGGGCCTTCCAGCCAGACCCCGGCGGCGTTGACCAGCACGTCGATGCCGTTGCCCCAGGCCGCCGCCCGCTCGACCGCGCGGCGGCATTGCTCGACCGATCGAATGTCGAGCTCGATCACGGTGCCGTCGGCCTTGATCTCCGCCAGCACGGCCGCGGCGGCCAGGGTGCGGTCCCCCGGCAGATCGGCGATGGTGATCCTGTCGCCCGCGGCGGCGAAGGCCCTGGCGATCTCGATCCCCATGCCGCCGGCCCCGCCGACGACAACGACGTGGCGGCCTGCCGTCATATGACGCCTCCATAATAGGCGAACTCTTCCGCGGTCACCTCGGCGGCGAAGCGGACATATTCGGCTCGCTTGAGCGCGACGAAGACGGCGGCGAGCCGCTCGCCCAGCGCGTCCTTGATGAAGCCGGACCCGGCGGCCCGCTCGATCGCCGATCGCCAGTCGGGCGGCAGGGCGCCGTCGTCGCCGCTGCTGTAGGAGGACGCCTCCGCATCCGGCTGAAGCTGGTTCCGGATCCCGTGGCGCATGCCGGCGAGAACCGTCGCCGCCACCAGATAGGGGTTGGCGTCGACGCTGGGCGAGCGATGCTCGAAATGCCGGTTCGCCGGGCTGCCGGCGGGCACCCTGATCGCGACGCTGCGGTTGTTGCGCCCCCAGGTCGGGGCCGTCGGGGCGTAGCTGTTGCGGGCAAACCGGCGCCAGGAGTTGAGGTTGGGGGCGAACACCAGCATCGACTCCGCCATGGTCTGCTGCACGCCGGCGATCGCCTGCCGCAGCAGCGGCGCCAGATCGTCGCCCGCGTCGGCGAACAGGTTGCGGCCCGACGGGTCCGCCAGGCTGGCGTGCAGATGCATGCCGGAGCCGGCGCGATCGGCGAAGGGCTTGGCCATGAAGTTGGCCCGCATGCCATGGCGCAGTGCCAGGCCCCGGACCAGGCGCTTGAGCATCACCAGGTCATCCGCCGCGCGCAGGCCGTCGTCACGATGGCGCAGGGTCAGCTCATACTGGCCGGGCGCGTATTCCGAGATCAGCGTCTCGACCGGCAGCGTCTGCACCGCGGCGCAGTCGTAGAGCGCTTCGGTGAAGGGGGTTAGCTGGTCGAGCGCGTCCACGCTGTAGACCTGGTTTCCCCGCGGATGCTCTCCCGTCAGCGGCATCCGCGCGGCCCTCGGCTTGCCGAGGGCGTCGGGTTCCGCGTCGAGGAGATAGAACTCCAGCTCGAATGCCAGGACGGGGGACAGGCCCACCGATCGGCACCGCTCGATCTGGCCCGCCAAAGCGTGGCGCGGGTCGGCCGCCATCGGCGAGCCGTCGAGCTCATACAGGCTGACCCGGACTTCGCCGCGCCGGGGCGAGGTCCAGGGCAGCTCCACAAGGGACCCCGGAATGGGCCAGGCCAGGCGGTCGGCATCGCCGTCATCCCACACCAGCCCGGTCTCCTCGACATCGGCGCCGGAGATGTCGAGGCCCAGGATCGACCCCGGCAGGTGGCGGCCGGAGCGGTAGAGCGACAGGAGCTCGTGCCGCCGGATGATCTTGCCGCGCGCCACGCCGTTGGCATCGATCAGCACGAGGTCGAAGGCCGCGATGCCGTCATGCTTCGCCAGGAAGGCCTCGGCTTCCTCGATCGGTGCGGCGCCGATGGGCCGGGCACCGCTCACTTGGCCACCGCCGTGGCCGTCAATCGCGACAGGACCTGCCCGAAGCCGGCGACCAGCCCCGTCACCTGCGGTTCGGAGGTCGTCGGCGCCACCAGGACCATGTTGTGGAACGGGGTCAGCAGATAGCCGCGGTTGAGCAGCGCGAGATGAATCGCCTTCTGCACCACGGGAATGGCCGCGGCGCGGGCTTCGGCCGCATTCCTGACGAGGCTGGGCGCGAACACGACCTCCAGCCTGGCGCCGACGCGGCTGACATGCCACGGCAGTCCGGCGCTGCCGATCGCGGCGGAGAACCCCGCTTCGACCTGGTCGGCGAGCCTGTTCATCGTCGCATACGCCGCGCCGGTCATGACCGTCTCCAGGCACGCCCGCAGGCACGCCAGCTGCAGCGCGCTTCCCGACAGCGTCGTGCCGATGCCGGAATGGCCGATGCCGCTCTTGCGGGCCCGGACCGCGTCGAGCCGGCCCGCGATCGCCTCGGTCATGCCCCAGACCGCCACGGGCACGCCGCCGCCGACGGGCTTGCCGACGACGAGGATGTCGGGCTCGAGCCCATGGGTCTTCGTGTAGCCGCCGAGCCCGGTCGAGATCGTGTGCGTCTCGTCGATGTGCAGCAGCGTTCCGTGCGCCCGGGTCAGCTCGCGCAGCGCTGTGTGGAATCCGGCCTGCGGCAGGATCATGCCGCAATTGGTCATCACCGGCTCGGCGACGACGCACGCGATCTCACCCGTCGCCAGCACGGTTTCGAGGGCGGGCAGGTCGTTGAAGGGGATGCAGACCGTGGTCTCGGCCAGATCGACCGCCTGGCCCAGCAGGTTCTCCCGGCCGACCGTCCGCCCGTCCACGAGGTCGACCAGCGTCTCGTCGGCCGCGCCATGGTAGCAGCCGTCGAACACCAGGATCTTGCGCCGGCCCGTGACGGCGCGGGCGACCCGGAAGGCGAAGCGGTTGGCATCGCTGGCCGTGGCCGTCACCTGCCACCGCGACAGGCCGAAGGTCTGCGACAGGAGGCGGCCGACCACGCCGACATCCCCGGAGGGCAGCATGGTGGTGAGGCCGATCTCGGCCGTCCGCGCCAGCGCTTCGAGAATGGCCCCCGGCCCATGCCCGAACATGGCGCCGGTATCGCCGAGGCAGAAGTCGACGGCAGCGTTGCCGTCGATATCGGTCACGTCGCTGCCGCTGGCGGTGGACAGCGCCATCGGGAACGGCATCGGCCAATCGCGCATCCAATGCAGCGGCACCTGGTTGAGGAAGCCGGACGAGGTGTCGTCGAACAGGGCTTTGCTGCGGGGGTGCCGGTCGACGAAGGTCGCAGTCTCTTCGGCGAGGACCCGGTGGGCAACGGCGGATATCGCAGCGACGCTCCCGCGAGGGCCGTGCTGCTGGCTTGACTGGCTATCGAGCACTCCGGATCCCCTGCGTCATCGAATTGTGATCACATTGCCTTGGGGTATGGGGGCTGTCAACCTCTGGTCGAGGCCATCTCTCTACAAAATGGCGGATTTTCTGGGGAGATGTCGTGGCCATCCGCGGTGTCTGGCGGCGGTGTCAAAATATGTGATCACAAAAACAATACCCGCTCCGGGCTTTATCTCGCGACCTTGATCTGCGGCAGATCCCGGGTCAGTTGGCGAAAGCCGACGCCGTAATACAGGGTCCGGGCGGCCGGGTGCGCCGGCGCGCCAAGGCAGGCGACCAGCATGCGGTTCGCGCCGGCCGCCCTGGCCAGATGCATGCCGTGCAGCTGCAACGCGGTGCCCAAGCCCCGTCGCCGGAAGTCCCGGTGTGTGCCGACGGGCTCGAATTCGGCGGTTTGCGTCGACTCGTCCAGCCAGATGATCGCGGTCGCGGCCAAGGTGCCGTCCGGTGCCGCGATCAGCGGATGCAGATCGGCCCGATACGGCCAGGTCTGCCGGACCCGCTCGAACGCCCTCTCGGTGAGACTGGCCGGATGCCACGCGGCCCGATGCGCCTTGACCGCGTCCGCCGCCGAGACGTCCTCGGCCGCCAGAAACCGGAATCCCTCGGGCAGCACCGGATCCGGCACGTCCGTCAGCTCCCGCACATTGAACTGCACCCAGGACCCGTCATCCGAACCGGCTTCCGCATCGAATGCGTATCCGTGCGCGGCGACGATGGGATGCGCCTGCACATCCGCGGACTGTACCGTCAGCAACCGGTCGACGCCGCCGGCCACATCGTCGTACCAGTCCAGGATCCCGGCCAGCAGCTCCGGCCGGTCCGGATGCGCCTGCCAGATCAGGTTGGCCGCCTTGGCCTCACGGAACGTCCCGTCGCCGCGCGGGACCCGGTGAGGCAGATGCGCCCAGCCCCACGCGGCCAGCCGGCCGTCGACGAACCACAATCGGTGCCGCCAGAACCGGCTGAGCGCGTCGACATCCTTGGCCCAGACCCAGGCCAGCTCGCCAACGGTCGCGTCGCCGTTCAGCAGCTCCGGCCGCAGCGCGGTCACCTGCTGGGCCAGGCCCTGCATCAGCCGGAGTTCGGTCGGGCCAAGATCGTCCATGCGGGCACCTTGGCAAGGCCGGACCGTGCTGTCGAGGGCATGCGGTCAGGAGGGCGCAGACCGAGTCCTGCCGCCCTAGGCAGTGTGGACGAATTGACTCAGGTATCGGTTTGAGGATTCCGCCAAGAGACTCGATGTGATTCATGGAATGCCGGCTGGTTCGGAGGTCGGCGATGTTGACGAGAATGACGGAGACGGAT
>NZ_JBQJIK010000061.1:0-51584 GCF_052078665.1 Inquilinus sp. CA228
TGCTGTGCTGGACGGAGCCGGCCTCATCGTCGACGCCCTGTTCGGTGCCGGGCTCAACCGGGCGCCGGAGGGCAAGGCCGCGACCCTGATCGAGGCGGCCGCCGGCTCCGGCCTGCCGGTGGTCGCGGTCGACGTGCCCAGCGGCCTGTTCGGCGACGACGGCTCCGCCCCCGGCCCGGTGGCGCCGGCGGCGCTGACCGTAACCTTCTTCCGCCGCAAGCCCGGCCACCTGCTGCTGCCCGGCCGCACCCTCTGCGGCGAGACCCGGGTGGCCGATATCGGCATCGACGCCCTGGTGCTCGACGCGATCGGCCCGCGGCTGCACGAAAACGGGCCGGCGCTGTGGCGCGCCGCCCTGCCGCAGGCGGCGCCGGCACAGCACAAATACGACCGCGGCCACCCGCTGATCCTCGCCGGCGGCAGCCTGACCGGCGCGGCCCGGCTGGCGGCGCGGGCGGCACGGCGGACCGGCGCCGGCCTGCTCACCGTGGTCGCGCCCGAGTCGGCGCTACCGGCCTTCCGTGCCGACTGGCCCGGCGCCATGGCGCTGCCGACGGAGCGCTGGGACGGACTGCTGGCCGACCGGCGCCTCGGCCCGGTGCTGATCGGCCCCGGCGGCGGCGCCGGGCCGGCGCTGCGCCAGGCGGTGGCGGCGGTGCGCGATGCCGGCAAGTCGCTGGTGCTCGATGCCGACGGCCTCGCCAGCTATGCCGGCGAGCCGCAGGCGCTGGCCGGCCTGCTCGATGCCGATTGCGTGCTGACGCCGCATCAGGGCGAGTTCGACCGCCTGTTCGGCAAGGCCGAGGCGCCGCGCCTGGTCCGGGCCCTTCAGGCCGCGGCCGCGGTCGGCGCCGTGGTGGTGCTGAAGGGGGCCGACACCATCATCGCCGCGCCGGACGGGCACGCGGTCGTCAACGCCAACGCCCCGCCGACCCTGGCCACCGGCGGCACCGGCGACGTGCTGGCCGGCATCGTGCTGGGGCTGACGGCGCAGGGCATGCCTGGCTTCGAGGCCGCCTGCGCCGCGGTCTGGCTGCACGGCGCCGCGGCGCAGCAGGTCGGCGCCGGGCTGATCGCCGAGGACGTGATCGACGCGCTGCCCAAGGTGCTCGACCGCCTGCTCGACCGGCTGTAGCCCCGCGTTTTGCCTGTCGTCCGCAAAAACCCTGTGCTATGACCGCCCCTTCGCAGGGCCGACTCCCTTCGTTGCCCGCCTATTTGTGCGCGTTTTCGGGGGCGGGCAGGGGTGGGGGTCTTCGCGGGCGTGGCGGAATTGGTAGACGCACTGGATTTAGGTTCCAGCGGCGAAAGCCGTGGGGGTTCAAATCCCTCCGCCCGCACCATTGAACATCCCGACAGGGCACAGCTCGACCGACCTGTCACATCGACGGATTCCTGAAGACCGATGCAAGTGATCGAAACCAGCACCGAGGGTCTGCGGCACGAGTTCAAGATCGTCGTGCCTGCGGCCGACATCGAACAGCGCGTCCAGACGGAGCTCGTCAAGCTCGCGGGCCGGGTCAAGCTCCCGGGCTTCCGCCCCGGCAAGGTGCCGGTGTCGCTGATGAAGCAGCGCTACGGCAAGTCGGTCATGGGCGAGGTCCTGGAAGGGGCCGTCGACGAGGGCACCCGCCAGGCCCTGGAGGAGCGCAACCTGCGCCCGGCCCTGCGCCCGAAGGTCGAGGTGACCAGCTTCGACGAGGGCAAGGACCTGGAATACAAGGTCGATGTCGAGGTGCTGCCGGAGATCACCGCGCCGGCCTTCGACAGCGTCGAGATCGACCGCCCGGTCGCCGAGGTGACCGACGAGCAGATCGCGGCCGGCCTGTCCCGGATCGCCGAGACCCGCCGCAAGTTCGAGCCGGTGACCGAGGAGCGCGGCCTGCAGGCCGGCGACGTCGCCATCATCGACTTCGAGGGCAGCCTCGACGGCGGCGCGCCGAGCGAGGAGATGTCCGGCAAGGACTTCCGCCTGGAGATCGGCTCGAACCGCTTCATCCCGGGCTTCGAGGGCCAGCTGATCGGCAAGAAGCCGGGCGAGCACGTCACTGTCTCGCTGAGCTTCCCCGAGGCGTATCCGAGCCCCGAGCACGCCGGCAAGCCGGCCGCCTTCGAGGTCGACGTCAAGTCGATCGAGGCCGGCGTGGTGCCCGAGGTCAACGAGGATTTCGCCAAGGAGCTGGGCTTCGAGGACCTCGAGGGCCTGCGCAACGCGGTCAAGGGCCAGACCGAGCAGGAGTTCGGCCGGGTGTCGCGCCTGCGCGCCAAGCGCAAGCTGCTCGACAAGCTGGCCGAGCTGGTCGACTTCGCCGTGCCGCAGGGCATGGTCGACCTCGAGTTCGACCAGATCTGGACACAGGTGCAGCAGTCGATCGAGACCGGCGGCGAGGACAATCCGGACAAGAACAAGCCGGAGGACGAGCTGAAGGCCGAGTACCGCGCCATCGCCGAGCGCCGCGTCCGCCTGGGCCTGCTGTTCGCCGAGATCGGCCGCGCCGAGAACGTCGAGGTGACGCAGGAAGAGCTGAACCGCGCCCTGATCGCCGAGGCCCGCCGCTATCCGGGCCAGGAGCAGCAGGTCGTCGACTTCTTCCGCAAGAACCCGCAGGCGATCGAGAATCTGCGCGCGCCGCTGTTCGAGGAGAAGGTCGTCGACCTCATCCTCGGCAAGATCAAGGTCAACGACACCACCGTGACGCCGGAGGAGCTGGCGCGCGATCCGGACGAGGACGAGGCGGGCGACGCCAAGCCGGCCGCCACCGACACCGCTTCCGGCGCTTGATCGGTTGAAGGTCGCCGCGGACCTCCCCTAATGTAGGGGTGAGCCGCGGCGCCCTGCCGGCCCGCGCGAGCCTTTCGAGGAACGTATGCCTCCGTATCAGCCGACCATGAACGCCCTGGTCCCGATGGTCGTCGAGCAGACCAATCGCGGCGAGCGCGCCTATGACATCTATTCCCGCCTCCTCAAGGAGCGGATCATCTTTCTGACCGGGCCGATCTACGACGAGCTGGCCAGCCTGGTCTGCGCTCAGCTGCTGTTCCTGGAATCCGAGAACCCGAAGAAGGACATCGCCTTCTACATCAACTCGCCGGGCGGGGTGATCACGGCGGGCATGGCGATCTACGACACCATGCAGTACATCCAGCCGAAGATCATGACCGTCTGCATCGGCCAGGCGGCGTCGATGGGCTCGCTGCTGCTGGCCGCCGGCGCGCCCGGCAAGCGCTTCGCCCTGCCGAACAGCCGAATCATGGTGCACCAGCCCTCCGGCGGCGCCCGCGGCCAGGCCTCGGACATCGAGATCCAGGCGCGCGAGATCCTCAAGCTGCGGCAGCGGCTGAACGAGGTCTACGTCAAGCACACCGGTCAGTCGCTCGAGGAGATCGAGCGCTCGATGGACCGCGACAAGTTCATGTCGGCCGACGAAGCCAAGGGCTTCGGAATCGTCGACGAGGTCGTCGAGCGGCGTCCGACCGTTGCCGAATAATCGATCTCTTTGCCCGCGGCCCTACCGAACAGGGCCGAAGGGCGCTATGTTGATTCGTGATGATGCGGATCTGCCTTGCGACGGGACGAGCTTGTCGCAGAGTGGAACCGCCGCCATCTGGAGGCAACCGCATCCCGGCCCGTGCGCCAGGAGCACGCGGGTCGGTATCGCGGATGCGGAAGTGAGGCAGTGATGGGCAAGACCGCAGGCGGTGACTCGAAGAACACGCTCTACTGCTCGTTCTGCGGCAAGAGCCAGCACGAGGTTCGCAAGCTGATTGCGGGCCCGACTGTGTTCATCTGCGACGAGTGCGTCGAGCTGTGCACCGACATCATCCGCGAGGAGAACAAGACCACGCTGGTCAAGAACCGCGACGGGGTCCCGACGCCGAAGGACATCCGCAAGGTTCTGGACGACTACGTGATCGGCCAGGAGCACGCGAAGAAGGTGCTCTCGGTCGCCGTGCACAACCACTACAAGCGGCTGGCGCACGGCCAGAAGAACGGCGAGGTCGAGCTCGCGAAGTCGAACATCCTGCTGATCGGGCCGACCGGCTGCGGCAAGACGCTGCTGGCGCAGACCCTGGCCCGCATCCTCGACGTTCCCTTCACCATGGCCGACGCCACCACTCTGACCGAGGCGGGCTATGTCGGCGAGGATGTCGAGAACATCATCCTCAAGCTGCTGCAGGCCGCCGACTACAATGTCGAGCGGGCGCAGCGCGGCATCGTCTACATCGACGAGGTCGACAAGATCAGCCGCAAGTCGGACAACCCCTCGATCACCCGCGACGTCTCGGGCGAGGGCGTGCAGCAGGCCCTGCTGAAGATCATGGAAGGCACCATTGCGTCGGTGCCGCCCCAGGGCGGGCGCAAGCACCCGCAGCAGGAGTTCCTGCAGGTCGACACCACCAACATCCTGTTCATCTGCGGCGGCGCCTTCTCCGGGCTGGAGAAGATCATCTCGCAGCGCGGCCGCGGCAGCTCGCTCGGCTTCGGCGCCGATGTGCGCGGGCCGGATGAGCGGACGACCGGCGAGATCTTCAGCGAGGTCGAGCCCGAGGATCTGCTGAAATTCGGCCTGATCCCCGAATTCGTCGGCCGCCTGCCGGTGGTGGCGACGCTCGAGGACCTCGACTCGGAGGCGCTGATCGAGATCCTGTCCCGGCCGAAGAACGCACTGGTGAAGCAATACCAGCGCCTGTTCGAGATGGAGGATGTCCATCTGTCGCTGACCGAGGACGCGCTCAAGGGCATCGCCGCCCGCGCCATCCTGCGCAAGACCGGCGCCCGCGGCCTGCGCTCGATCATGGAGAGCATCCTGCTCGAGCCGATGTACGACCTGCCGAGCATGAACGGCGTGGTCGAGATCGTGGTCAACCGCGAGGTGGTCGACGGCCGCGCCAAGCCGCTCCTGATCTACGCCGAGAAACAGCAGGAACGCGCCCCCGGCGCCTGACGCCGGGCAAGCGATAGATCCTGACCGACCTGACAGCCGATGCCCCCGGGCATCGGCTGTTTCGTTTCGAAATCGCCGCAGCGCGCCGCCCCGGGCTTGCCACTGTGGCCCGATTGCGCTCTTGTGACTTGGTCATGAGGGCTGCAGCATCCCCGTCCCTTGAACGGCCTCCGGTCATCGCCACGTCTATTGGGCGCGCCGGGTCTCCTTCGTCCGGCGCCGGCGCGGCGCCGCTCCTCGGGCCGCTGCCCACCCCAGTAAGGCAGAACGCATGTTGAATCTGAACAAAGACACGCTGTACCCGGTGTTGCCTCTGAGGGACATCGTGGTCTTCCCGCACATGATCGTGCCCTTGTTCGTCGGCCGCGAGAAGTCGGTGCGCGCGCTTGAGGACGTGATGAAGGAGGACAAGCAGATCCTCCTGGTCACCCAGCGCAACGCCTCGCAGGACGACCCGTCGCCGGAGGAGATCTTCGACGTCGGCACGATCGGGACGGTGCTGCAGCTGCTGAAGCTGCCGGACGGGACCGTCAAGGTGCTGGTCGAGGGCGTCAAGCGCGCCCGCATCGTACGCTACGCCGACAACCCCGAATTCTTCCAGGCTCAGGTGGAGCCGCTCGAGGAGGTCACCGCCGACGCGCAGGAGGTCGAGGCGCTGGGCCGGGCCGCGGTCGCCCAGTTCGAGCAGTACATCAAGCTCAACAAGAAGATCCCGCCGGAGGTGCTGGTCTCGGTCAACCAGATCGAGGACGGCGCCAAGCTGGCCGACACCATCGCCGCGCACCTGTCGCTGAAGATCCCCGAGAAGCAGCAGATCCTCGAGATCGCCTCGATCAGCGAGCGGCTGGAGAAGGTCTACGGCTTCATGGAGGGCGAGATCGGCGTCCTCCAGGTCGAGAAGCGCATCCGCAGCCGGGTCAAGCGGCAGATGGAGAAGACCCAGCGCGAGTACTATCTGAACGAGCAGCTGAAGGCGATCCAGAAGGAGCTCGGCGAGGGCGAGGACGGCCGCGACGAGGCGGCGGAGCTCGAGGAGCGGATCAACAAGGTCAAGCTGACCAAGGAGGCCCGCGACAAGGCCATGGGCGAGCTGAAGAAGCTGCGCTCGATGAGCCCGATGTCGGCCGAGGCCACGGTGGTCCGCAACTACCTCGACTGGATGCTGTCGATTCCCTGGAAGCAGCGGACCCGCATCAAGAAGGATCTGCTGCATGCCGAGCAGGTGCTGAACGACGACCATTTCGGCCTGGAGAAGGTCAAGGAGCGCGTCCTCGAATATCTCGCCGTGCAGCAGCGGACCAACAAGATTCGCGGCTCGATCCTGTGCCTGGTCGGCCCGCCGGGCGTCGGCAAGACCTCGCTGGGCAAGTCGATCGCCCGGGCCACCGGCCGCAACTTCGTGCGCATGTCGCTCGGCGGCGTCCGCGACGAGGCGGAGATCCGCGGCCACCGGCGGACCTATATCGGCTCGATGCCCGGCAAGATCCTGCAGGGCATGAAGAAGGCGAAGTCGTCGAACCCGCTGTTCCTGCTGGACGAGATCGACAAGCTCGGCGCCGACTACCGCGGCGACCCGTCCTCGGCGCTGCTGGAGGTGCTGGATCCGGAGCAGAACTCGACCTTCAACGACCACTATCTCGAGGTCGATTACGACCTGTCGGACGTGATGTTCATCTGCACGGCCAACAGCCTGCGCATGCCGCAGCCGCTGATGGACCGGATGGAGATCATCCGCATCCCCGGCTACACCGAGGATGAGAAGATCGAGATCGCCAAGCGCCACCTGATCCAGAAGCAGGCCGAGGCCAACGGCCTGAAGAAGGGCGAGTGGACGCTGACCGACGAGGCGCTGCGCGACCTGATTCGCTACTACACCCGGGAAGCGGGCGTCCGCAGCCTGGAGCGTGAGATCGCGGGCCTGGCGCGCAAGGCAGTGCGCGAGATCCTGTCGAGCGACGTCAAGAAGATCGTCGTCAAGACTGAGGATCTCGACAAATACGCCGGCGTGCGCAAGTTCCGCTACGGCGAGACGGAGCTCGAGGACATGGTCGGCGTCGTCACCGGCCTGGCCTGGACCGAGGTCGGCGGCGAGATCCTGACGATCGAGGCCGTGCCGGTCCCCGGCCGCGGCCGCGTGGTTGCCACCGGCAAGCTCGGCGACGTGATGAAGGAATCGGTGCAGGCGGCGGAAAGCTTCGCCAAGGCCCGCGCCGTGTCCTTCGGCATCAAGCCGACTCTGTTCGGCAAGCGCGACATCCACGTCCATGTGCCGGAGGGGGCGACCCCGAAGGACGGGCCGTCGGCCGGCGTCGCCATGGTCGTGGCCATCGTCTCGGCGCTGACCGGAAACCCGGTCCGCTGCGACGTGGCGATGACCGGCGAGGTCACCCTGCGCGGGCGGGTGCTGCCGATCGGCGGGCTGAAGGAGAAGCTGTTGGCGGCGGTCCGGGCCGGCATCAAGACGGTGATTATTCCGAAGGACAATGAAAAAGACCTTGCGGATATTCCGGATTCGGTGAAGAAGGCCTTGGCAATCCTGCCGACCGCCAGTGTCGAGGAGGTTCTGAAGAACGCCCTGGTGCGTCCTCTGGAGCCGATCGAATGGAAGGATGCGGATGTGGACGACATCGCCCCCGTTGCCGCCGATGGCGACGACGAAGCGGTGATCCGTCACTGAGCAATTGTGGCGGCCTTGGAACTTGGCAGAATTCCATGTGTTTCAGGGCCGCCGACGATTGACCGTGTTTCCGCGATACGCTTACATTTCGTGACGTTTCGGTGTCGGGAGAAGGCGCATCGAACGGTTGTCGGTTTGGAGAGTACCTGTATCCGGCGAACCCGCTGGAACGACCAACACAGAGCCTAAAGGAGGCCGACACGTGAACAAGAACGATCTCGTCGCACACGTCGCGGAAAGCACCGGTCTGTCGCGTGCCGATGCTGGCAACGCCATCGACAGCTTCATCGACGGCGTGACCAAGACGTTGACGAAGGGGGGGGAAGTCCGCCTCGTTGGGTTCGGCACTTTCGGCGTCGCGGCGCGTGCCGCGTCTGAGGGCCGCAATCCGCGGACCGGCGAGACCATCAAGATCGCCGCCTCCAAGCAGGTCAAGTTCAAGGCCGGCAAGGGCCTGAAGGACTCCGTCAACAGCGCCGGCGGCAAGAAGAAGTAAGCCTCCGCGTATGGACCTGAACCGGCCGGTCGGCGCCCAGGCCCGACCGGCCGCTTCATGTCCGGGCCCTGCGGGTTCGCCCCCGCGGGCCCGCCCGGGCGATTAGCTCAGCTGGTAGAGCATCGGTTTTACACACCGAGTGTCGGCGGTTCGAGCCCGTCATCGCCCACCAGTTCCTGGCGGCATCGACGCCGGAGCGGTCCCGAATCCAAGGGTTCGGGGCGCCGCGAAAATCCCGCCCGCCCGCTGGCAATACAAGTTGACAGCCCCCGGTGGAGTGGGTATCTCAAGCGCCTCGCCGCGATGAGCGGCCAGATGCGCGGGTGTAGCTCAGTTGGTTAGAGCGCCGGCCTGTCACGCCGGAGGCCGCGGGTTCAAGTCCCGTCACTCGCGCCACGTCCTGTTTTCCGGTCTCGCTCCGGGTTTCGGCGGTCCGCCGAAGGCTCCGTGATCGTTGCCGGCGCCCTGCGCGGGTGTAGCTCAGTTGGTTAGAGCGCCGGCCTGTCACGCCGGAGGCCGCGGGTTCAAGTCCCGTCACTCGCGCCACTTCCCCGACCATCGCTGTTATTGACGCCGGGCCGGCCTCGTCTGCGACGGGCTTTGCGGCCCTTGCTGCATTTGGACGCGGCTGGACGCCCCGGTCCAACTGGCCTTCCGCGGCACCGCCCGGAAGGGCGAAGATCCCAGTAAAATCATGCGGTTGAGAAGCATTCGCATCTACGAAATATGGCGGAAATTCGCTTCTCTCGTCTGACATGCCGGCCTATAAAGGCCGCGCCGGAAGGGCGGCCGTGACGGACGGCCTTCACGACGAAGAAAGAGATTTGGGGTGGAGCGCCTGCCGATCAAGATCGCGCAGGCTCCACGTGTGACGGGTGAGCGATGACGACCTCTCTAGTGTCGGAGTACTTTCCGATCCTCGTCTTCCTGGCGATCGCCATCGTGATCGCCGGCGCCGCGGTCGGCGCGTCCCTCGTCGTCGGGAAGCAGAACCCGGACAGCGAGAAGCTCTCGGCCTATGAGTGCGGCTTCGACGCCTTCGCCGATGCGCGCTCCAAGTTCGACGTCCGGTTCTATCTGGTCTCGATCCTGTTCATCATCTTCGACCTGGAAGTGGCCTTCCTGTTCCCCTGGGCCGTGGCGCTCAAGGACATCGGGATGTTCGGCTTCTGGTCGATGATGGTGTTCCTCGGAATCCTGACCGTCGGCTTCATCTACGAGTGGAAGAAGGGAGCGCTGGAATGGGAGTGAGCGCGACGCAGCCGGGCAGCCCCGTGGGCGTCGGTACCCCGATCCCGCCGGGCGCCGGGCAGGACGCGGTGATCCGCGCCGCCAATGCCGAGATCCAGGACAGGGGCTTCCTGCTGACCCGGTTCGATTCGCTGATCGACTGGGCCCGCACCGGGTCGCTGTGGCCGATGACCTTCGGCCTGGCCTGCTGCGCGGTGGAGATGATCCACGCCTACATGCCGCGCTACGACCTGGATCGACTCGGGGTCATCCCGCGGCCCAGCCCGCGCCAGTCCGACGTCATGATCGTCGCCGGCACCCTGACCAACAAGATGGCCCCGGCCCTGCGCAAGGTCTACGACCAGATGCCGGAGCCGCGCTGGGTCATCTCCATGGGCTCCTGCGCCAATGGCGGCGGCTACTACCACTATTCCTATTCGGTGGTGCGCGGCTGCGACCGCATCGTCCCGGTCGACATCTATGTCCCGGGCTGCCCGCCGACGGCCGAGGCCCTGGTCTACGGCATCATGCAGCTGCAGAAGAAGATCCGGCGCGGCAACCGGATCATCCGCTGAGGGATCGGGAAGCAAGAATGGCATCGATCCAGGAACTGACCGATCTCGGCACGGCCCTCGCGGCGGCGCTGGGCGAGGACGTGCTCGGCCACGCGGTGTCGCCGACGGCCGAGCTGACCCTGACCGTGCGGCGCGAGTCGATCGTCCGGGTGCTGACCCATCTGCGCGACGCGCCCGACGCCCTGTTCGAGCAGCTGACCGACATCTGCGGCGCCGACTACCCGACCCGGCCGGAGCGGCTGGAGGTCATATACCACCTGCTCAGCTTCCGGCATAACCGCCGAATCCGGATCAAGCTGACGACCGACGAGGACACGCCGGTGCCGTCCGCCGCCGGCACCTTCCCGGCTGCGACCTGGTTCGAGCGCGAGGCCTGGGACCTGTACGGCATCTTCTTCGCCGACAACCCGGACCTGCGCCGCATCCTCACCGATTACGGCTTCGAGGGGCATCCGCTGCGCAAGGATTTCCCGCTGACCGGCTATGTCGAGGTCCGCTACGACAGCGAGCAGAAGCGGGTGGTGTACGAGCCGGTGAAGCTGACCCAGGATTTCCGCACCTTCGACTTCCTCAGCCCGTGGGAGGGCATGACGCGAGACGGCCCGGTTCTGCCGGGCGACGAGAAGGCGGTGCTGAACGAGCCGAAGGCGTAAGCATCATGGTCGAGACCCAGATCAAGCCCTACACCATGAACTTCGGGCCGCAGCACCCGGCGGCGCACGGCGTGCTGCGCCTGGTGCTGGAGCTGGACGGCGAGGTGGTGGAGCGGGCCGATCCGCATATCGGGCTGCTGCACCGCGGCACCGAGAAGCTGATCGAGTACAAGACCTACATGCAGGCGACGCCGTATTTCGATCGCCTGGACTACGTCGCCCCGATGAATCAGGAGCACGCCTTCGCCCTGGCGGTGGAGCGGCTGCTCGGCATCACCGTGCCGGAGCGCGGCCAGTACATCCGGGTGCTGTTCTGCGAGATCGGCCGCGTCCTCAACCATCTGCTCAACATCACCACCTACGCGCTCGACGTCGGCGCGGTGACCCCGTCGCTGTGGGGCTTCGAGGAGCGCGAGCTCCTGATGGAGTTCTACGAGCGGGTGTCGGGCGCGCGGCTGCACGCAAACTATTTCCGTCCGGGCGGCGTCGCCCAGGACATGCCGGCCGGCCTGGCCGACGACATCTGGGCCTACACCGAGCGCTTCCCGAAATTCGTCGACGACCTCGAGAGCCTGCTGACCGAGAACCGGATCTTCAAGCAGCGCCTGGTCGATATCGGCGTGGTCACGGCCGAGCAGGCCAAGGCCTGGGGCTTCACCGGCGTCATGCTGCGCGCCTCGAACGTGTCCTGGGACCTGCGCAAGTCACAGCCCTACGAGGTCTATGACAAGCTCGACTTCGACATCCCGGTCGGCCTGACCGGCGACTGCTACGCCCGCTACCTGCTGCGGATCGAGGAGATGCGCCAGTCCAACCGCATCATCCGCCAGTGCCTGGAGCAGATGCCGAAGGACGGCCCGGTCAAGACCACCGACCGCAAGGTGTCGCCGCCGCCGCGGGCCGAGATGAAGCGCTCGATGGAAGCGCTGATCCACCACTTCAAGCTCTACACCGAGGGCTACCACGTCCCGGCCGGCGAGACCTACGCCGCGGTCGAGGCGCCGAAGGGCGAGTTCGGCGTCTATCTGGTCGCGGACGGCAGCAACCGGCCGTATCGCTGCCGCATCCGCGCCCCGGGCTTCGCCCATCTGCAGGCGCTCGACTTCATGAGCCGGGGGCACATGCTGGCCGATGCGGTCGCGATCATCGGCAGCCAGGACATCGTGTTCGGGGAGATCGACCGATGACGGCCGCAGGGATTGCGCCGGAGGCGGACCAGCCGAAGGAATTCGCCTTCACGCCCGAGAATCTCGAGCGGGCGAAGAAGATCATCGCCAAGTACCCCGAGGGCAAGCAGCAGAGCGCGGTGATCCCGCTGCTCGACATCGCCCAGCGCCAGCACCACAACTGGGTGCCGCGGGTGGCGATGGACCACGTCGCCGACCTGCTGGAGATGCCGCGGATCCGGGTGTACGAGGTCGCCAGCTTCTACACCATGTTCAACAAGGCCCCGGTCGGCCGCCACTTCTTCCAGGTCTGCACCACCACGCCGTGCTGGCTGCGCGGCTCGGGCGAGGTGATGAACGCCCTGCGGGACAAGGCTGGCTGCGGCCACCACGAGACCAGCGAGGACGGCCTGTTCTCGGTGCTCGAGGTCGAGTGCCTGGGCGCCTGCGTCAACGCCCCGATGGTCCAGATCAACGACAATTTCTACGAGGATCTGGACTACGACAAGACCGTGGCGCTGATCGACGCGCTGAAGGCCGGCCAGCAGACCACGCCGGGCCCGCAGAACGGCCGCACGAACTCCGAGGCCCTGTCCGGCGCGACCACGCTGCTGAACATGCGGCCGGGCCACCGCCCGGCGGTCCCGGCCTCGGCCGCCCCTCCGGTAGCGGACGGCAGCAAGGCCGATCAGCCGGACCCGGCGCCCGGCGGCGCCCCGCCGGCGCATGAGGTCGCGGCCCAGGCCGAGGCTTCTCCCGGTGCCCATCGTGGCGATGCCGAGCCCGAGAAGAAGGGCAGGCCGGTGCAGAAGGTCGAGACGAGCGGTGGCCACGCCGGCACCACGGACAAGGGAGAGAAGTGATGCTGCGCGACGAAGACCGCATCTTCACCAATCTCTACGGCTGGGACGACTGGGGCCTGGACGGCGCCCGCCGCCGCGGCATCTGGAGCGACACCAAGGCGCTAGTCGATCTCGGCCGCGACAAGATCATCGACGAGGTCAAGACCTCCGGCCTGCGCGGCCGCGGCGGCGCAGGCTTCCCGACCGGCATGAAGTGGTCCTTCATGCCGAAGGAGAGCAAGGACGGCCGCCCGAGCTACCTCGTCATCAACGCCGACGAATCCGAGCCGGGCACCTGCAAGGACCGCGAGATCCTGCGCTTCGACCCGCACCGGCTGATCGAGGGCGCGCTGCTGGCCTCCTTCGCCATGGGGGCGCATGCCTGCTACATCTACATCCGGGGCGAGTTCTACGGCGAAGCCTCGAACATGCAGGTCGCGATCGACCAGGCCTATGACGCCGGCCTGCTCGGCAAGAACGCGGCCGGCACCGGCTGGGACTTCGACCTGTACCTGCACCGCGGCGCCGGCGCCTATATCTGCGGCGAGGAGACCGCGCTGCTGGAGAGCCTCGAAGGCAAGAAGGGCCAGCCGCGCAACAAGCCGCCATTCCCGGCCGGCGCCGGCCTGTATGGCTGCCCGACCACGGTCAACAACGTCGAGACCATCGCCGTCGTCGGCGAGATCCTGCGCCGCGGCGGCGCATGGTTCGCCGGCATCGGCCGGCCGAAGAACCAGGGCACCAAGCTGTTCTGCATCTCCGGCCATGTGAACCAGCCCTGCAATGTCGAGGAAGAGCTCGGCATCCCGATGCGGGAGCTGATCGAGCGCCATGGCGGCGGCGTGCGCGGCGGCTGGGACAACCTGAAGGCGGTGATCCCCGGCGGCTCCTCGGCCCCGATCCTGCCGAAGGATGTGTGCGACACCGTCCTGATGGATTTCGACGCGCTGCGCGAGGTCAGGTCGGCGCTCGGCACCGCCGGGCTGATCGTCATGGACAAGTCGACCGACGTGATCTACGCGGTCGCCCGCCTGTCGCGCTTCTACATGCATGAGAGCTGCGGCCAGTGCACGCCGTGCCGTGAGGGCACCGGCTGGATGTACCGGGTGATGCAGCGCATGGTCACCGGCGATGCGCGGTCGGACGAGATCGACATGCTGCTGCAGGTGACCAAGCAGATCGACGGCCGCAGCATCTGCGCCCTCGGCGATGCGGCGGCCTGGCCGGTCCAGGCGCTGATCCGGCATTTCCGCGACGAGATGGAGGAGCGGATCCGCGACTATCGCGACCGCGCCCATCGCCGCGAAGCTGCGGAATAGGAAGGCACCGATGCCCAAGCTGACGATTGACGGGGTCGAGATCGAGGTCGAGCCGGGCACGTCGGTGCTGCAGGCCTGCGAGCGCCTCGGCATCGAGGTGCCGCGCTTCTGCTTCCACGACAAGCTCTCGGTGCCGGCCAACTGCCGGATGTGCCTGGTCGAGATGGAGAAGGCGCCGAAGCCGATCGCGTCCTGCGCGATGCCGGCCGGCGACGGCATGGTGATCCGGACGAACACCGATATCGTGCGCGACGCGCGGCGCGGCATCATGGAGTTCCTGCTGATCAACCATCCGCTCGACTGCCCGATCTGCGACCAGGGCGGCGAGTGCGACCTGCAGGACCAGGCCGTGGCCTACGGCTTCGACCGTGGCCGCTACACCGAAGGCAAGCGCGCGGTCACCGACAAGTATCTCGGGCCGCTGATCGAGACCTTCATGACCCGGTGCATCCAGTGCACCCGCTGCATCCGGTTCATCGACGAGATCGCCGGCGTGCCGGTGCTCGGCGGCGTGAACCGCGGCGAGCACATGGAGATCACCACCTATGTCGAGCAGGCGATCGCGTCCGAGCTGTCGGGCAACCTGGTCGATGTCTGCCCGGTCGGGGCGCTGACCTCCAAGCCCTACGCCTTCAGCGCCCGGCCGTGGGAGCTGCGCAAGACCGAGACGGTCGACGTGCTCGACGCCATCGGCTCGAACATCCGCATCGACGCCCGCGGCGGCGAGGTGATGCGCGTGCTGCCGCGGCTGAACGAGGACGTCAACGAGGAGTGGATCAACGACAAGACCCGCTATGCGATCGACGGGCTGAAGCGCCGCCGCATCGACCGGCCCTATGTCCGGCGTGACGGCAAGCTGCAGCCGGCCAGCTGGGCCGAGGCCTTCCAGGCCATCGCCGCCAAGGCCAAGGGGCTGGACGGACAGCGCATGGCGGCGATCGCCGGCGACACCGTCGACGCCGAGGCGATGGTCGCGCTGAAGGACCTGATGACCGCCTTCGGCTCGCCCAACCTCGACTGCCGCCAGGACGGCACGAAGCTGCCGGCCGGGCCGCGCGGCGCCTACCTCTTCAACAGCGGCATCGCCGGGATCGAGCAGGCCGACGTCATCCTGCTGGTCGGCACCAACCCGCGCTCCGAGGCGGCGATCGTCAACGCCCGCATCCGCAAGCGCTGGCTGAAGAACGGCCTGACCGTCGGCGTGGTCGGCCCGGCTGTCGACCTGACCTACCGCACCCGCCATCTCGGTGCCGGGCCGGAGACGCTGGCGGCGATCGCCGACGGCACCGACGGCTTCGCCGAGGTGCTGCGCAACGCCAAGGCGCCGCTGCTGATCGTGGGGCAGGGGGCTCTGACCCGCGAGGACGGCGCCCAGGTTCTGGCCGCCTGCCGCCGGATCGCCGAGGCCTTCGGCCTGGTCCGCGACGACTGGAACGGCTTCAACGTGCTGCACACCGCGGCGGCGCGGGTCGGCGGCATGGACCTCGGTTTCCTGCCGGGCCCGGGCGGCCGCGACGTCGCCGGCATCCTCGACGGCGCCGGCAAGGGCGAGATCGACTTCGTCTGGCTGCTCGCGGCCGACGAGATCGACACCGGCCGGCTGGGCAACGCCTTCGTGGTCTATCAGGGCCATCACGGCGACCGCGGCGCCCACCGCGCCGACGTGATCCTGCCGGGCGCCGCCTACACCGAGAAGAACGCGACCTACGTCAACACCGAGGGCCGCGTGCAGCAGGCCCGCATGGCGGTGTTCCCGCCGGGCGAGGCGCGCGAGGACTGGAAGATCCTGCGCGCCGCCAGCGACGTCCTAGGCCACAAGTTGCCCTATGACAGCCTGCGCGAGGTGCGCCAGCGCCTGGTCGCGGTGAACCCGGTCTTCGGGGCGCCGGACACCCGGGCGGCGGGCGAGTGGGGGGCTTTCGGCGCCGAGGGCGCGATGGGTTCCGCGCCCTTCGTCTCGGCGGTCGAGAACTTCTACATGACGGACCCGATCACCCGCGCCTCGGAGACGATGGCGCAGTGCATCGACGAGATCGTGGGCCAGCACAAAGCGGCGGCGGAGTAGGGCGATGGGTTTCTGGGGCGGATACGTTTGGCCGATGCTGTGGATCGTCATCCAGATCCTGCTGATCGTCGTGCCGCTGATCATCGTGGTGGCCTATCTGACCTATGCCGAGCGCAAGGTGATGGCGGCGATGCAGCTGCGCCAGGGCCCGATGGTGGTCGGCCCGTTCGGCCTGCTGCAGCCAATGGCCGACGGCATCAAGCTGCTGAGCAAGGAGACGATCATCCCGTCCGGCGCCAACCGGTTTCTGTTCATCCTGGCGCCGATGATCACCTTCTTCCTCAGCCTCGTGGCCTGGGCGGTGATCCCGTTCGATGACGGCCTGGTGCTGGCCGACATCAATGTCGGCGTCCTCTACCTGTTCGCCATTTCCTCGCTCGGCGTCTACGGCATCATCATCGCCGGCTGGGCCTCCAACTCGAAATACGCCTTCCTCGGCGGCCTGCGCTCGGCGGCGCAGATGGTGTCCTACGAAGTCTCGATCGGCTTCGTCATCATCACCGTGCTGCTCTGCGTCGGCTCGCTCAACATCTCCGACATCGTCAGGGCGCAGCAGACCATCTGGTTCGCGATCCCGCTGTTCCCGATGTTCGTGATCTTCTTCATCTCGGCGCTGGCCGAGACCAACCGGGCGCCATTCGACCTGCCCGAGGGCGAATCCGAGATCACCGGCGGCTTCATGGTCGAGTACTCGTCCATGACTTACGCGCTGTTCTTCCTCGGCGAATACGCCAACATGATTCTGATGAGCGGGATGACCACCATCCTGTTCCTCGGCGGCTGGCTGCCGCCCTTCGGCATCGCGCCCTTCACCTGGGTCCCGGGCGTGATCTGGTTCGTGCTGAAGATCTTCTTCTGCCTGTTCGTCTTCATCTGGGTCCGGGCGACGCTGCCGCGCTTCCGCTACGACCAGCTGATGCGCCTGGGCTGGAAGGTGTTCCTGCCGTTCTCGCTGGCCTGGGTGGTGATCACCGCCGGCGTGCTCACCGCCTTCGGCTGGCTGCCGAACTGAGAGGCCGAGACCATGGCATTCATCGACCGCACCGCCCGCAGCCTGCTGCTCAAGGAAATCCTGGGCGGACTGGCGTTGACCTTCAGCTACATGTTCAAGCAGAAGGCCACGCTGAACTACCCGTTCGAGAAGGGGCCGCTCAGCCCGCGCTTCCGCGGCGAGCACGCGCTGCGCCGCTATCCCAGCGGCGAGGAGCGGTGCATCGCCTGCAAGCTGTGCGAGGCGATCTGCCCGGCTCAGGCCATCACCATCGAGGCCGAGCCGCGCGGCGACGGCAGCCGCCGCACCACGCGCTACGACATCGACATGACCAAGTGCATCTATTGCGGCCTGTGCCAGGAGGCCTGCCCGGTGGATGCGATCGTCGAGGGACCGAACTTCGAGTTCGCGACTGAGACGCGCGAGGAGCTTTTCTACAACAAGGAAAAGCTGCTGCAGAACGGGGACCGCTGGGAGGCGCAACTGGCCGCGAACATTGCGGCCGACGCGCCGTACCGGTAAGACCCGCCGCGACACCTCGCCGGGGGATTCGGCCCGGCTCCCGCATCGGGGGCCAGGCCGCGAGAGGGGTAGAGCAACCGTGACCTCGAGCGTCCGCAAGGGGACGACAGGGAGCACCGTGAGATGATCATCCAGGCCTTGGCCTTCTATCTGTTCGCCGCGATCACCGTGGCTGCCGCCGTGATGGTGATCTCGGCCCGCAACTCTGTGCATTCGGTGCTGTTTCTGATCCTCGCCTTCTTCAACGCGGCGGCGCTGTTCGTGCTGATCGGGGCGGAGTTCCTGGCGATGATCCTGGTCGTCGTCTATGTCGGCGCGGTCGCGGTGCTGTTCCTGTTCGTCGTGATGATGCTGGACATCAACTTCGCCGAGCTCAGGGCCGGCTTCCTGCGCTACCTGCCGATCGGCGCGCTGATCGGCGTGGTGCTGCTGGTCGAGCTGTTCCTGCTCTACGGCTCGGTCGGCGGCCCGTCGATCCTGGCCCCGGCGGCGCCGTCGGGCCCGACCAACACCGCGGCGCTCGGCCAGCTGATCTACACGCAGTATGCCTATCCGTTCCAGGCCGCGGGCCTCGTCCTCCTGGTCGCGATGATCGGGGCGATCGTGCTGACCCTGCGCCATCGCGCCGGCGTCCGCCGCCAGGTGATCTCAAAGCAGCTCTCGCGCCGGCGCGAGGAGGTGATGGTGATCAAGAAGATCGGCACCGGGGAAGGGGCCTGACGCCATGACGATCGGACTCGGGCATTACCTCGTCCTCGCGGCGATCCTGTTCACGCTCGGCATCTTCGGCGTGTTCCTGAACCGCAAGAACGTCATCGTCATCCTGATGTCGATCGAGCTGATGCTGCTCGCCGTCAACATCAACCTCGTCGCCTTCTCGGTCGCGCTCGGCGACCTGGTGGGGCAGGTGTTCGCGCTGTTCGTGCTGACCGTCGCCGCCGCCGAGGCGGCGATCGGCCTCGCGATCCTCGTCGTCTACTTCCGCAACCGCGGCTCGATCGCGGTTGAGGACATCAACATGATGAAGGGCTGAGGCGCCCCCGATGGACATCGCCGCAATCTTCCTGCCGCTGGCCGGCTTCCTGATCGCAGGACTGTTCGGCCGCCTCATCGGCGACCGCGCCTCGATGGCCGTGACGACGCTCGCCGTCTGCGTCGCCTGCGTCATCTCCTGGTGGCTGTTCTTCGACGTCGCCATCGACGGCAACGTCCGCACCCATTCGCTGTTCCTGTGGATCAGCAGCGGCACCTTCGTCGCCGACTGGGCGCTGAAGTTCGACACGTTGACCGCCGTGATGCTGATCGTGGTCAACACCGTCTCCGCGATGGTGCACGTCTACTCGATCGGCTACATGTCGCACGACCATTCCAAGCCGCGCTTCTTCGCCTATCTCAGCCTGTTCACCTTCGCCATGCTGATGCTGGTGACGGCGGACAACCTGGTGCAGCTGTTCTTCGGCTGGGAGGGCGTCGGCCTGGCCTCGTATCTCCTGATCGGCTTCTGGCATGAGAAGGAGAGCGCCCGCGCCGCCGCGGTGAAGGCGTTCCTGGTCAACCGCGTCGGCGACTTCGGCTTCGCGCTGGGCATCTTTGCCGTCTACAAGATCTTCGGCACGGTGCGGTACGAGGAGATCTTCGCCGCCGCGCCGAACCTCGTGAATGCGCGGATCGACTTCCTCGGCATGGACCTGCCGGCCCTGACCACCGCCTGCCTGCTGCTGTTCGTCGGCGCCATGGGCAAGTCGGCCCAGCTCGGCCTGCACACCTGGCTGCCGGACGCGATGGAGGGCCCGACCCCGGTCTCGGCCCTGATCCACGCCGCCACCATGGTCACCGCCGGCGTGTTCATGCTGGCGCGCATGTCGCCCTTGTTCGAATACGCGCCGGACGCGCTGGCCGTGGTCTGCGTCGTCGGCGCGCTGACGGCCTTCGTCGCCGCGACGATCGGCCTGACCCAGTTCGACATCAAGCGGGTCATCGCCTATTCGACCATGAGCCAGCTCGGCTACATGTTCTTCGCCATCGGCGTCTCGGCCTACCAGGCAGCGATCTTCCACCTGCTGACCCACGCCTTCTTCAAGGCGCTGCTGTTCCTCGGCGCCGGCTCGGTGATCCACGCCATGGGCGGCGAGCAGGACATGCGCAAGATGGGCGGCATCTGGCGGCTGATCCCGTCGACCTACGCCCTGATGTGGATCGGCAGCCTGGCGCTCGCCGGCATCGGCATCCCCGGCGTGTTCGGCTTCGCCGGCTTCTACTCCAAGGACATGATCCTCGAGGCCGCCTGGGGCGCCCACACCGGCGTCGGCGCCTTCGCCTACTGGCTCGGCGTCCTGGCGGCGGTGATGACCGCCTTCTACAGCGGCCGTCTCCTGTTCCTGACCTTCCACGGCAAGCCGCGCGCCGACCATCACACCATGGACCATGTCCATGAATCCCCGCCGGTGATGCTGGTGCCGCTGATTGTGCTCGGCATCGGCGCGGTGCTGGCCGGACTGATCGGCTACGATGTCTTCGTCGGCGAGGGGCGCGAGCACTTCTGGCGCGAGGCGATCCTGGTGCTGCCTGCCCAGGACAGCATCGAGGCGGCGCATCACGTCGCCCTCTGGGTCAAGCTGCTGCCGCTGGTCGCCGGCCTGGTCGGGCTCGCCGCCTCCTGGCTGTTCTACATCCAGGCGCCGGGGCTGCCGGGCGCGGTGGTGCGGGCGTTCAAGCCGATCCACCAGCTGTTCTTCCGCAAGTGGTACTTCGACGAGATCTACGACGCGCTGTTCGTCAAGCCGGCCTTCGTCCTCGGCCGCGCCCTGTGGAAGGGCGGCGACGGGGCGATCATCGACCGGCTCGGGCCGGACGGCATCGCCGCCGCCTCGATCGGCGTCGCCCGCCGGGCCAGCCGGCTTGAGAGCGGATATGTCTACCACTATGCCTTCGCCATGGTGATCGGCGTGGTCGCGCTGGTCTCCTGGTATGTCTTCGGCGGCCGGATGTGAGAGTGACTCATGGGTAACTGGCCGATCCTCTCGCTCGCCACCTTCCTGCCGCTGGTCGGAGCAGCCTTGATCCTGCTCCTGGCCCGCGGCAGCGAGGCCGCCGTGGCCGCCACCTCGCGCTGGGTGGCGCTGTGGACCACGCTCGTCACCTTCGCCCTCTCGGTCGCCATCTGGCTCGGCTTCGACCCGACCGCGGTCGGCTTCCAGATGGAAGAGAAGGTGGCCTGGTTCCCGGACCTCAACATCGCCTACCACATGGGCGTGGACGGCATCTCGGTGCTGTTCGTCGTCCTGTCGGCCTTCCTGATGCCGATCTGCATCCTCGCCAGCTGGGAGAGCATCCACAGCCGGGTGAAGGAGTACATGGTCTCGTTCCTGATCCTCGAGACCATGATGATCGGCATGTTCTGCGCGCTCGACTATGTGCTGTTCTACGTCTTCTTCGAAGGCGTGCTGATCCCGATGTTCGTGATCATCGGCATTTGGGGATCGGGCCCGCGCCGCATCTATGCCGCCTTCAAGCTGTTCCTGTTCACGCTGCTCGGCTCGGTGCTGATGCTGGTGGCCCTCCTGGCCATGTACGTCCAGGCCGGCACCACCGACATCCCGACCCTGCTGGCGACGGATTTCGGCTACGACATGCAGGTCTGGCTATGGCTGGCCATGTTCGCCTCCTTCGCCGTGAAAGTGCCGATGTGGCCGGTCCACACCTGGCTGCCGGACGCGCATGTAGAAGCGCCGACCGCGGGCTCGGTGATCCTGGCCGGCGTGCTGCTGAAGATGGGCGGCTACGGCTTCCTGCGCTTCTCGATCCCGATGCTGCCCGAGGCGACGGCGCTGCTGACGCCGCTGGTCTACGGCCTGTCGATCGTCGCGGTCATCTACACCTCCCTCGTCGCCCTGGCGCAGGAGGACATGAAGAAGATGATCGCCTACTCCTCGATCGCGCATATGGGCTTCGTCACCGCCGGCATGTTCTCGCTGACCCAGCAGGGCGTGGAAGGCTCGATCTTCCAGATGCTCAGCCACGGCGTGGTCTCGTCGGCGCTGTTCCTCTGCGTCGGCGTGGTCTATGACCGGCTGCACACCCGCGAGATCGCGCGCTATGGCGGCCTGGCGACCAACATGCCGAAATACGCCGTGTTCTTCATGATCATGCTGCTCGGCTCGGTCGGCCTGCCGGCCACCTCGGGCTTCGTCGGCGAGTTCCTGATCCTGACCGGCCTGTTCCAGGTGAACACCTGGGTCGCGACCCTGACCGCGACCGGCCTGGTGCTCGGCGCCACCTACATGCTGCTGCTGTACCGCAAGGTCATCTTCGGCGAGATCACCCGCGAGGATGTTCGGAAGATGACCGACCTCAGCCCGCGTGAGATCGTCCTCTTCGTGCCGCTGGCGCTGGTGGTGCTGTGGATGGGCATCTACCCGTCCAGCTTCCTGAACGTGATGTCGGTCTCGGTCGACCACCTCATCACCCAATACCACGCCGATCTCGGCCGCGCCGACGCGGTCGCGTTGGCCGTCCGCTGAGCCGGGGATCCGATCGCCATGGTGTCTTTTCCCGATCTGATGCCGGCCCTGCCGGAGATCTTCCTGGCCTGCGCCGGCATGGCGCTGCTGCTGATCGGTGTCTTCCTGGGCGAGAAGTCGACCCGGATCGTCGCCTCGCTGGCGGTGATGTCCTTCATCATCGCCGGCGCGCTGCTGGTGATGGGGCCGGGCGGCCGGACGGTGACCTTCAACGGCATGTTCGTGGCCGACGGCTTCGCCGTGTTCATGAAGATCCTGGTCCTGCTCGGCTCGGCGCTCACCCTGATCCTGTCGCTCGACTACCTCGAGCATGAGGGCATGGCGCGCTTCGAGTTTCCGGTGCTGTTCGTGCTGGCCACCGTCGGCATGCTGCTGATGATCAGCGCCAACAACCTGATCTCGCTGTATCTCGGCCTCGAGCTGCAGAGCCTGTCGCTCTATGTCGTCGCCGCCTTCAACCGGGATTCGGAGCGGTCGAGCGAGGCCGGGCTGAAATACTTCGTGCTCGGCGCCCTGTCCTCGGGCCTGCTGCTGTACGGCATCTCGCTGGTCTACGGCTTCCTCGGCACCACCAGCTTCGACGCGCTGGCCCAGGCCCTGTCCGGCCAGGCCGCGGCCGGCGGCGTGCTCGGCGGCAACTCGATGGGCGTGATCATCGGCCTGGTCTTCATCTGCGCCGCCCTGGCCTTCAAGGTCTCGGCCGTGCCGTTCCACATGTGGACGCCGGACGTCTACGAGGGCGCGCCGACCCCGGTCACCGCCTTCTTCGCGGTGGCCCCGAAGGTGGCGGCCATGGCGCTGTTCGTCCGCGTGCTGGTCGAGCCGTTCGGCCATCTCACCAGCCAGTGGCAGCAGATCATTGTCGTCGCCTCGGCCCTGTCGATGATCCTCGGCGCCTTCGCCGCGATCGCGCAGACCAACATCAAGCGGCTGATGGCCTATTCCTCGATCGGCCATGTCGGCTTCGCCCTGCTCGGCCTCGCCGCCGGCACCCAGCAGGGCATCACCGGCGTGATCGTCTACATGGCGATCTACGTGCCGATGAGCCTCGGCGCCTTCGCCGTGATCCTGTCGATGCGCATCAACGGCAAGCAGGTCGAGGGGATCCAGGACCTCGCCGGCCTCGGCAAGTCCAGCCCTGGCCTGGCCTTCGCCCTGGTGGTGATGATGTTCTCGATGGCCGGCATCCCGCCGCTGGCCGGCTTCTTCGCCAAGCTCTACGTGTTCAAGGCGGTGATCGAGCAGGGCTTCATCGTGCTCGCGGTGATCGGCGTGCTGGCCAGCGTGGTGTCGGCGGTCTACTACCTGAAGATCATCCGGGTGATGTATTTCGACGAGCCGAAGGTCGCCTTCGACAAGGCGGAAGGTGCCGCCATCCCGGCGATCCTCGCCGTTTCGACCCTGTTCATCGTCGTGTTCTGGCTGCTGCCGGCGCCGCTGACCGGCGCAGCCCAGGCGGCCGCGGCCAGCCTGTTCGGGGGCTGATGCCCGACTTCCCACTCCCAGTCACACTGCCACCAGGCTGGCGGCTCGACGCACGGGACAGCGTCGGCAGCACCAATGACGAGGCACGGGCGCTCGCCGCGGTGGGCGCCCCGCATGGCACCATCGTCTCGGCCCGGCGGCAGGACGCGGCCCGGGGCCGGCGCGGCCGCGCCTGGTCCGCGCCGGAAGGCAACCTCTACTGCTCGGCGATCCTGCGGCCGCAGGTGCCGTTCAGCCGGGCCGGGGAGCTGACCTTCGTGGTCGGCATCGCCGTGGCCGATGCGGTGGCCGGCTTCGGACTCGAGCCGAAGCTGAAATGGCCGAATGACGTGCAGATCGCCGGCGACAAGCTGTCCGGCATCCTGCTGGAGGCCGCGGTCGCGCCGGACAGGACCCCTCATCCACGCGAAGTCGACTGGATCGTCGCCGGCATCGGGGTGAACGTCGCCCATCACCCCCAGCTCGCCGATTACAACGCCACCAGCCTGCACGCCGCCGGCGCCAAGGACGCGACGGTTGGGGCGGTGCTGGAACGCCTGGTCGCGGCGTTGGACCGGCGCCTGGCGGAGTGGCTGGCGGACGGCTTCGACGCCACCCGGGCGGCCTGGCTGGGCCGCGCCGTCGGCCTCGGCGCCCGCATCAAGGTGCGGCTGGAGACCGAGACGCTGGAGGGCGTGTTCGAGCATATCGATCCCAGCGGCGCTCTGATCTTGCGCACCGACACGGGGCGGCACAGCATCACCGCAGGCGACGTCTTCTTCGGGAGGGGCTGAGATGCTTCTCGCCATCGATGCGGGCAACACCAATATCGTCTTCGCGGTGTTCGACGGGGCGCAGCAGAAGGGCCAATGGCGGATCGCCACCGACAGCCGCCGCACCTCCGACGAATACGCCGTCTGGCTGGTCTCGCTGATGGCGATGCGGGGCTTGCGCCCGGTCGACGTCACCCGCTCGATCCTGTCCAGCGTGGTGCCGGCCGCCACCTTCAACCTGGCCAAGCTGTGCCGCGACCATTTCGGCACCGACCCGATGCGGGTGGGCGACCCCGACGTCCAGCTCGGCATCAAGAACCTGCTGCGGAACCCGCGCGAGGCCGGCGCCGACCGGCTGGTCAACGCCGTCTCCGCCGGCGCCAAGTATCCCAAGCCGCTGATCGTGGTCGACATCGGCACCGGCACCACCTTCGATGTGGTCAACGCCGATGGCGACTTCGTCGGCGGCATCATCGCCCCGGGGCCGCAGCTGGCGCTCGACGCGCTGCACAAGGTGGCGGCCCAGCTGCCCAAGGTCGAGATCGTGCGGCCCGAGCAGGTGATCGGCTACGGCACCATCAGCGCCATGCAATCCGGCATGTTCTGGGGCTATCTCAGCATGATCGAAGGGCTGATCACCCGCATCAAGGCCGAGCTGTCGCCGACCGGCACGCCGCCGGTGACGGTGATCACCACCGGCGGCCTCGGTAGCGTTTTCGCCCAGGCGACCCATATGATCGACCACATCGACAGCGAACTGACCCTGCGCGGACTGCGCCTCATCTACGAGCGAAACACCACCACATGAATGCATCTCCCGCGGCCGGCGCCACCGGCCCCGACGACGCCCTTTATTTCCTGCCGCTCGGCGGCGCCGGCGAGATCGGGATGAACCTGTATCTCTACGGTCATGCGGGCCACTGGCTGATGGTCGATTGCGGGGTCACCTTCGCCGACGAATCGATCCCCGGCGTCGACCTGATCGTGCCCGACCCGGTGTTCATCGAGCAGCGGCGCGACAAGCTGCTGGCGATGGTCATCACCCACGCGCATGAGGACCATATCGGCGCCATCACCCATCTGTGGCCCGATTTGCGCTGCCCGATCTACGCCACGCCCTTCACCGCCGCGGTGCTGCGGATCAAGCTGCGCGAGACCGACTTCGCCGACCAGGTGCCGATCATCGAGGTGCCGCTGGGCGGCGATGTCGAGATCGGCCCGTTCGGCGTCGGCTTCATCACCATGACCCATTCGGTGCCGGAGCCGAACGCGCTGGTGATCCGCACCAAGCACGGCGCCGTCGTCCACACCGGCGACTGGAAGCTGGACCCGGCGCCGCAGATCGGCGCCGTGACCGACGAGGCCAAGCTGCGCCGGCTCGGCGACGAGGGCGTGCTCGCGGTGATGGGCGACAGCACCAACGCCCTCAACCCCGGCCGTTCCGGCTCGGAGGAAGAGGTGCGCAAGGGGCTGGCCGAAGTGATCGCGGCCCAGCCGAACCGCGTCGTCGTCACCTGCTTCTCCTCCAACGTCGCGCGCATCCACAGCGTGGCGCTGGCGGCGCGGCAGGCCGGGCGGCAATGCGCCATGGTCGGCCGGTCGCTGTGGAAGATCATGGAGGCGGCGCAGAGCACCGGCTACATGACCGACCTGCCGGAGCCGTTCGTGCGCGAGGACCAGGTCGGCTACATCCCGCGCGACAAGATCGTGCTGATCTGCACCGGCAGCCAGGGCGAGGCGCGGTCGGCCCTGTCGCGCATCGCCGGCGACAGCCATCCGCACATCACGCTCGATGCCGGCGACACGGTGGTGTTCTCGGCCCGCGAGATCCCGGGCAACGAGAAGGCGATCGGCCGGGTCCAGAACGCGCTGGTGGCGCAGGGCGTGACGATCATCACGCCGGACGACGCCATGGTGCACTGCTCCGGCCACCCGGCACGGGACGAGCTGACCACCCTCTACCAGTGGCTGAGGCCGCAGGCGGTGGTGCCGGTGCATGGCGAGGAGCGGCACATGCGCGCCCATGCGGCGCTGGCCGAGGCCGGGCAGGTGAAGCAGACGCTGATCCCGCGCAACGGCGCCCTGATCCGCCTGGCGCCGGGGCCGCTGGAGATCGTCGACAATGTCGAGCACGGCCGGCTGGCACTGGATGGGCACCATCTGGTGCCGATCGGCGGCGAGGCGATCCGCGACCGCCAGCGCATCATCCACAACGGCGCCGCGGTGGTGACCCTGGTGCTCGACCGCGACGGCCGGCTGGCCGCGGACCCGAGGGTGGCGCTGCTCGGCATCGAGGACGCCGAGGACCAGGCCGACAGCGAGGCCGAGGTGGCGGACGAGGTGCGCTCGGCGATCGGAGCCCTGCCGCGGGCCCAGCGCAACGACGACACGGCGATCACCGAGGCGGCGCGGGTGACGGTGCGGCGCACGATCCGCAGCTGGCACGGCAAGAAGCCGGTCACCGAAGTGCATCTGGTCCGGCTGTAAGAGCCAAAGGACTGCGCCCAACAGCCCCTTCCTGTCATTGCCGGGCTTGACCCGGCAATCCAGAAGATGTCGACAGTCTGTGGATGCCCGTCCTCGGGCTTGACCCGAGGATCCGCCCGGGCATGACAAGTGTGGCAGGCAAAGACCAGTCCGAGGGAGCACACCATGATCGGCCGCCTCAATCACGTCGCCATCGCCGTGCCGGACCTTCCGGGCGCCGTGGCGCTGTACGGCGAGACGCTGGGGGCGGAGGTGTCGGCGCCGGTCGAGCTGCCGGAGCATGGCGTGACCACCGTCTTCGTCACCCTGCCGAACACCAAGATCGAGCTGTTGCATCCGCTGGGCGAGGGCTCGCCGATCGCCAGGTTCCTGGAGCGCAACCCGAAGGGCGGCATCCACCACCTCTGCTACGAGGTCGAGGACATCCTGGCGGCGCGCGACCGGCTGGTCGCGGCGGGGCTGCGCGTGCTCGGCGACGGCGAGCCGAAGATCGGCGCCCATGGCAAGCCGGTGCTGTTCCTGCACCCGGCCGACCTCGCCGGCACCCTGACCGAGATCGAGCAGGTCTGAGCCAGGACGAAAAGACCCATGTTGCCCGTCAGGTCAGGCGGGTAAGAGGGCAGACACTCCGGGAGGGACCGCATGGGCCTGGTCAGCGGCATCGTCGTCTTCGTCATCATCTGGTGGACCGTGATCTTCATGGTCCTGCCCTGGGGCGTGCGGCCCGAGGTCGACGACGCGCAGCCGGGCCACCAGGTCGGGGCACCGGCCAATCCGCGGATGTGGCGCAAGGTGCTGATCACCACCGCCATCTCCGTCGTGCTATGGGTGGTGATCGACGTTCTGATCACCGAGAACGTGTTCTCCTTCCGGGATTGGGCGGAATCATGGACGAGAGCGCAGCAGTGAAGGATCCGGCGCCGGCAACGGGTTACTGCGCCTTCGCCGGACGCGACCCGCTGCACAAGGCCTATCACGACACCGAATACGGCTTCCCGGCCCGCGACGACGCCGTGCTGTTCGAGCGGCTGATCCTCGAGATCAACCAGGCCGGCCTGTCCTGGGACCTGATGCTGAAGAAGCGCGAGACCTTCCGCCGCGCCTATGCCGGCTTCGACATCGACAAGGTCGCGGCCTTCGGCGAGGCCGACCGCGCCCGGCTGCTGGCCGATCCCGGGGTGATCCGCAACCGGCTGAAGGTCGACGCCGCGATCGACAACGCCAAGCGACTGCAGGCGATCCGGGCGAGCCACGGCAGCTTCGCCGCCTGGCTCGACGCCCACCACCCGCTGACCAAGGCGGACTGGGTGAAGCTGTTCAAGAAGACCTTCCGCTTCACCGGCGGCGAGATCGTCGGCGAATTCCTGATGAGCCTGGGCTACCTGGCCGGCACGCACCACCCCGGCTGCCCGGTCTACGCCAGGATCCTGAAATTGGACCCGCCCTGGCGGCGCGGGGCCTGAGGCCGGCGATGCCCGTTCAGCGAGCGATCAGGTCGGACTGCCTGTAGACCTCGAGAGTCCGGCCGTTCGCCACCGCCAGCAGCGGTCCCGAACAGGCGATGCCTCCGGCGCCGCTGTCCTCTCCGCTCCGCTTGTGCAGGGCAACCTGGCGGCCGTCGCCGAGATTGAGGATGTGGAGGTCGCCGCCTTCGAGCAGGACCGCCGCGACCGCCCCGAGATCGACGGGGCGGCCGACCATTCCTTGGGGCAGGGGAGCGGTCCAGAGCGGCGCGAGCTCCACCGCGCTGCGGAACAGGGATCGCTTCCGGCGCAGCGCCACGCGGCGGATCGCGGGGGCGTCGTCGGCGGCCGCCAGGGGCGTGTCGTCGCTGAGCAGGAAGCCGTCCGCCAGCGGCGTGAGGGCCTTCGCCACCGCCGGCGGCGGCAGGTCCAGGCGCGCCACGGGCCTGCCGTCGGACCTGCTGTAGGCGAGCAGCGCGCCGCGCGCGCCGACCACCACGAGATCGTCGACGATCCTCGGCATGAACAGATACTGGTCATGGGTCGCCGACCAGAGGCGGCGCCCGTTCTCGGCCGAGAGGGCGAAGAGATGGATCGTGCTCTCGCCGAATTTGGCGCCGGCCACGACCGTGGCGTGTACGACCGTCTCCGTCGTGGCGGCGATGGCGTAGCTGTGGCCGCCATTGTGGAAGGTCCAGAGTACGGCGCCCGACCGGGCATCGAGGCACCAGGTACGGCGGCCGCCGCCGTGGATCTCCGCGACCACCAGGCGCCCGTCGCCGGCGAGGCTGGGGATGCCGATGTTGCATTCCGCCTCCGGTGCCCCCCACAGCACCTGGCCGGTCCTGTCATAGGCCCGGATGGAGCCTTCGAAGCTGCTGAGATAGACGGTGCCGTCCGGCCCCACCACAGATTCGTTCGCCACATGCCCGATCGTCGTCCGCCAGCGCTCGGCACCGGTTCCGGCGTCGAGCGCGAGCATCACGCTCTCGAAGAAGCCGCCCTTGTCGTAGTGGAAGACCTGGTACACGACATCGCCGGCGAAGACGGGCGCCCTGGCCCTGACGCGCCGTTCCTTTCCGAGCCTCGCGGTCCAAAGCGGCGTTGGCTTCATGCGTCCCCCTCGCATCCCGGCCGGGGGAACCCCGCGCCGCTCTGAAGTTCGTCCTGCCCGACGGGCTCCCGGGAGGATTGCTCTAAATAATGGCGCCGGCTGGGCAGTGGATCGATCGGACAATCAGTCGAATTCAGACGATATGACAGTTATATGAAAGCCGAGATCCTAAAATGGACATAAATCGCCGGCAATGATGTCCGGAACTAAAGTTGATATGGCGCGAGTACTGGGGATCCATGATCAGCCTTCGCTCGATGAGTCCCCTTCGAAGGGGCGTTCTTGTGTTCCCCGTCGCGGCCGTCGTGGCGCTGGTCGTCGGCCTGGCTTGGGATCGTTCGCCGGCCTCGGAGCGCACCATCCCGCCCTGGCCGGCGGGCGTCGGACAGCCGGACGAATATCCGTTCGGGGACGGCGTCATGCTGCGCGACCACCGTGCCTGGGGGCCGGTCTTCGATGCGTTGGCGGAGCGGTACGGCGGCAAGACGAGGCTGACGATGATCCATCTCACCCTGGACGCGAAGGCCGATGCCGGGGCGCTTCGGAGCCGCTTCGACGAGGAGATGATCAGCCGGCGCCGCTGGCGGGCCGTGACGCAGGAGACCGAGCGCCGCGAGACATGGACCCATGGCTATGAAAGCTCCGACGGCCGCGACGTCTTCATGCTCGTCGGGCTCGTGCCCCGGCCCGGCGAGGCGCTCGTGCCGCTCAACGTCCTGACGACGATCCGCGCGCCCGGCGGATGAGGGAAGGGACGGCTATGGACAGTCAGGCGCGGGCCGACTTCGAAACCGCCATGGGCGAGGCCTTTGCCGACGCGGTCTGTCCGCCCGTCCCGTTCGAGCTGGCCTCTGCGCATGAATGCTGCGAAGTCCTATGGGAGGTCGTCGGTCCCGACGTGACGCCGGCCGCGCTGTCGGCGCTCCCGGGAGCGAAGCTGCAGGAACTGGCGGCGGCGTTCGGGCGATATTTCGAATGCCCGCCGCCATCAATCGATCAGATCGGAAACGCCATTTCGCGCACCCTGGCGCGTTGGCCGACATAGGCTTCGGCCGATCGTGTTCCATGCACAAAAAAACGGCAGGGCCGAAGCGCCTGCCGGTCGAAAACCTGTCTTTTTAATTGTGTCCGGCGGACTTTAGTCCTGCCGGCACTCCCGACAGTTTCCTCCCTAAACTCGAGCCTGCCCTTATGGATCTTTTTGTTTAGGCGAGGCGGACCTTAGCGAGGATCAACGCGGCTGTCACGCAGAATCGCATGCCCCCCATGCGGTCAGATCAGGGCGAATTTGTATACGAACAAAATGCCCGGGATCGCCGTCGCCGGATGGATGTCCCACACGCGTCCGGCGAGCGCTCTAACGCCCATATAGACGATGAAGCCGAAGCCTATTCCATGGGCGATTGCGCAAGCCGGCGGCATCGCCGCGGCGCAGACCACGAAGGTCATTCATTCCGGTCGTGCATTGAACCATGCCAAAACCGGGGCTGGCGATCTCGGCCGCTTCCGCTCACTCATTCTGGTCTCAGGGCTGCTCACAACCACCATCATCCCTGCCAGGTCGCCTCCCCGTCACCGCCTCTCACATCCCGCGCCGGCAGGTTCGTTCAATCATTCCTTCAGTTATTCCACGCTGATTCACAATTGGCTCTCAGGGCACAGCAACGGAGGACAGGCCGATGACGGATGCACCAGGGACCGGACGAGGGAACGGAGGCCGGAGCGGTGACGCCGACCTGGCGAACCAACCGAGATTTACCAGCTGGGTCGATGCCCTAACGAGGTCTCACGCCAGTGGCAACCTCCCCGCATCGTCCCAGGCGGGGAACAGCGGCAGTGGAAATCAGGAGGGGGCCATCACCGCGGCATCGCCGCAGCCCGCTCCGGGGGGCGAGTGGATCGAGATGCTGCCGTCCGGAGCGGAGGTGACAGCGGCAGTCACCGAGTTGCTCAACCGCGACCTCGAACTAGCCCGGAAGGTGGATGCCGTCTTCAAAGATCCCGACTTCGTAGCTTTCATGGGCACTCGGACTGACTCGGACGATCCGGCACAGCCCGCTCCGGACCTTGACGCAGTCCAGGCAGCTGTCCGGCAAATCATCAACGAGATTGGCGCGAGACCTTCCGACAAGAATGCCGCTATACGCTGGGGGCTCAACTTCTGGGCCATTGCCAAGACGATGGGTCTGATCGGCGTCCTAGGGTTTGGTTTCCGGACAGGTGTCCAATCTGGAACCGCTCAGTCGCTGAAGCTCGGCCAGCCTGACGAGCGTACCGGGCTTGCCGAAGGCGTCTATTACACGGGTCAAGCAGTCAGCTCTCTTATCCTGCTTACCTCGGCTGCCTTCAACGCCAAAGACGAGAACTGGGATGCGACCATCGGAGACCTTATCTATGCCTTCTCCATGCTTGGTGCTGTGGGGTTCGCGAAAGGCTACGGTGTCGCTGCCGGCCTCTCTACGCAGACGGCAGGTGCCGCTTTCTTTGCAACCGTCCTTGAAGTCTTGAAGAGATTCAAGACGATCAAGGTGCCGCAGCTTGCCGGCGTCGAGCCGACCGGTTGGGGAAAGGTCGCGACATTTGCGGCGGGGGCCACCACCTTTACCTTGAGCTTCCTCCTCGCCACCCCTTGGTCATATTCAAACGATTTTACCGGGCCCGGGGGATATCCGGACCTGGATCCCGGCGACCGCCTTCGAAAAGGGGGCCAAGTCGCCCTTTTCTGGGCCACGGCGCTGGTCGGTTACGGCCTGCTGACTCCGCCGCTCGTGAAACTGATCGCGGGCAACGAATTCGGGACGATCGGCCCACTCGAATATGAAGCCAAGTGGCAATTGAAAAGCCCAAAGGAGCTACTGAAGGAAGGATTTGTGATTGCAAACGATATCAATAAGTTCTTCGCATTTGTCTTGGTGTTCAATACATATCTGGCGCTCAACGGAGGAATGCGGTTGGGTCCGGCCGGGAAAGATGCGATCCCGAACGAAGCGCTCCGCATCTTCACCAATACGGTGATTTCAAGTATCTTTTGTCAGGCCCTGTGCCATCTGTACGAAATGCAATTCGGCACGCCGAAGAAGAAGAAGCCGAGCGAGACCTTGAGCGAAAACAGCGAAGGGCACCATCGAGTGGAAGCTGCCCTGGACGCGTTTTACGGTGAGGTGGTCGCGGCGGAAGTACCGATCCCGATAGCGGACCTGCCCAATCTCATCGCGCAACGCGCAGCCACTTTGCAGACTGACGCGGAGAGCGCCTTGTTCACCGTGCTTGTCTACACCCAGACGGTGCCCCGGGCGATCGAAGAGGACCGGATATCGAACGTGGCGTCCACGCCACCGCAGTCAGAGGGGGGTGGATCGGACGCAGATGATCCGGAGCGAGCAGCGCCGCCGCCGGAGGGTGCTGGATCGGACCCAGTGGGTCCGGAGCGAGCAGTCTCGCCGCAGGAGGATGATGTGAGTCGGGCTGGAACCCGATGACCGGCCGCCGCCCTGCAGGCGGCCTCCTACACCACTCCTCGGGGCATGATCATTGTGGCGAGCATCGGGAGAATCGCGGTGCCGCGGAACCCCGCATGGACAGGCTGCCGGTCCTTCCCTAAAGTCGCGCGCCTGAAGTTTTCCCAACGGTTCCAGACGAAGGCCCGCTCGATGCGCCTGTCCCAGTTCTTCCTGCCCACCCTGAAGGAGAATCCCAGCGAGGCGCAGATCGTGTCGCACCGGCTGATGCTGCGCGCCGGCATGATCCGGCAGCAGGCGGCCGGCATCTATTCGTGGCTGCCGCTGGGCTTCCGGGTGCTGAAGAAGATCGAGCAGGTGGTGCGCGAGGAGCAGGACCGTTTCGGCTGCCAAGAGATCCTGATGCCGACGATCCAGCCGGCCGATCTGTGGCGCGAAAGCGGCCGCTACGACGACTACGGCAAGGAGATGCTGCGCATCCGCGACCGCAGCGACCGCGACATGCTGTACGGGCCGACCAACGAGGAGATGGTCACCGACATCTTCCGCTCGTCGGTGAAGAGCTACAAGCAACTGCCGCAGCTGCTGTACCACATCCAGTGGAAGTTCCGCGACGAGGTGCGCCCCCGCTTCGGCGTGATGCGCGGCCGCGAGTTCCTGATGAAGGACGCCTACAGCTTCGACATCGACTACGAGGCCGCGCGGCGGTCGTACAACAAGTTCTTCGTCTGCTACCTCAGCACCTTCGCCCGGCTGGGGCTGAAGGCGGTGCCGGTGAAGGCCGACACCGGCCCGATCGGCGGCGACCTGAGCCACGAGTTCCAGATCCTGGCCGAAACCGGCGAGAGCCAGGTCTATGTCGATCCCCGGCTGCTGGAGCTGGACACCGAGGCCCGGCAGCTCGGCCCCGACGACGATCTCGCCGCCTTCGTCGACCGCGTCACCGGCCTCTACGCCGCGGCGGACGAGATGCACGATGCCGCCAACTGCCCGGTTCCGGCGGCCGAGCTGCAGACCCGGCGCGGCATCGAGGTCGGCCACATCTTCTATTTCGGCTCCAAATACTCGGCGCCGATGGGCGCGACCGTGGCCGGGCCGGACGGCACCCCGCGGCCGGTCGAGATGGGCAGCTACGGCATCGGCGTGTCGCGCCTGGCCGGCGCCATCATCGAGGCCAGCCATGACGAGGCCGGCATCATCTGGCCGGATGCGGTGGCGCCCTTCGATGTCGGGCTGATCAACCTGAAGCCGGGCGACGCCGCCTGCGACGCGGCGGCCCAGGACCTGTACCAGCGCTTCCAGGCCGCCGGCCTCGACCCGCTCTACGACGACCGCGACGAGCGGGCGGGGGCGAAGTTCGCCGAGATGGACCTGATCGGCCTGCCCTGGCAGGTGGTGATCGGGCCGCGCGGCGCCGCCAACGGCGTGGCCGAGATCAAGCGCCGGGCCACCGGCGAGAAGATCGAGCTGCCGCTCGACGCCGTGGTGGCGCGGATCAAGGGCTGAGGCAGGGAACGGCCGGCGCCCCGCATGTTCAACGCCTTCGAACGGACCGTCGCCTTCCGCTACCTGCGGGCCCGCAGGAAGGAGGGCTTCATCTCCGTCATCGCCGGCTTCTCCTTCCTCGGCATCCTGCTGGGGGTGGCGACGCTGATCATCGTCATGTCGGTGATGAACGGCTTCCGCGCCCAGCTGGTGCAGCGCGTGCTCGGCTTCGACGCCCATCTCAAGGTCAGCGCCGCGGCCGGGGCCGGCCTGCCGGATTATGGTCCGCTGGCCGACAAGCTGCGGCAGGTGCCGGGCGTGGTGCGGGTGACGCCGGTGATCGAGGACCAGGCGCTGGTCAGCCGCGATTCCGACTTCACCAGCCTGCAGGGCGCGCCGGCGGCGGTGCGGGGCGTCGAGCCGGCGGATTTCCTGGCCCGGCCCGCGATCGCCCGGTCGATCCTGATCGACCGGCCGGAGGATTTCTCCGGCACCGACGGGGTCGCCATCGGCAGCGGCCTGGCCGGGCAGTTCGGCGTCCGCCTGGGCGACGAGCTGACATTGGTCACGCCGCATTTCAATCGCACCGCCTTCGGGCTGGTGCCGCGGGCCAAGACCTACACCGTGGCCGCGATCTTCACGACCGGGCTGCAGGAGGTCGATTCCGCCACTGTCTTCATGCCGCTCGAGGCGGCGCAGCAGCTGTTCCAGATGAAGGACCAGGCCGGCGGCCTCGACATCTTCACCACCGATCCGGAGCGGCTCGATACCGTGCGGGCGAGGGTGGCCGAGACGGTGGGACCGGACCTCAAGGTGTCGGACTGGCGCGACGCCAACGCCACGATCTTCACGGCGCTGCAGGTCGAGCGCAGCGCCATGTTCATCATCCTGACCCTGATCATCCTGGTGGCCGCCTTCAACATCGTCTCCAGCCTGGTGATGCTGGTGAAGGACAAGGGTGGCGACATCGCCATCCTGCGCACCATGGGCGCCTCGCGCGGTTCGATCCTGCGCATCTTCTTCCTGGCCGGCGCCACCATCGGCGCGGTCGGCACCCTGGCCGGGCTGGCGCTCGGCCTCGGGCTCGCCGCCAATATCGACGCCATCCGCGAATGGCTGCAGAGCGTGCTCGGCCCCGGCACCTTCGCCGCCGAGTTCAGCTTCCTGGCCTCGCTGCCGGCGCTGGTCGACCCGGGCGAGGTGGTGGCGGTCTGCCTCCTCGCCATCGGCCTGACCTTCCTGGCCTCGATCTTCCCGGCCTGGCGGGCCGCCCGGCTCGATCCGGTGGAGGCCCTGCGCTATGAGTGACGCCATGTCGTCTTCCGCCGCCGAGGTCCTGCGCCTCGAAGGGATCCGCCGCAGCTTCCACCAGGGTGAGACCCGGCTGGACGTGCTGCGCGGCGCCGAACTGTCGCTGGCCGGGGGCGAGATCGTCGCCCTGGTCGGCCCCAGCGGCGCCGGCAAATCGACCCTGCTGCACATCGCCGGTCTGCTGGAGCAGCCGGATGGCGGCACGATCACCATCGCCGGCCAGCGCTGCGACGGCCTGGGCGACGGGCCGCGCACGGCGCTGCGCCGCACGGCCATCGGCTTCGTCTATCAGTTCCACCACCTGCTGCCGGAGTTCAGCGCCATCGAGAATGTGGTGCTGCCGCAGATGATCGCCGGGCGCTCGCGCACCGAGGCCCGCCAGCGCGGGCAGGAGCTGCTGGCCCGGGTCGGCCTGGCCGGCCGGCTGGAGCATCGCCCGGCGCAGCTCTCGGGCGGCGAGCAGCAGCGCGTCGCCATCGCCCGGGCGCTGGCCAACGCGCCGAAGGTGCTGATCGCCGACGAGCCGACCGGCAATCTCGACCACACCACCTCGGACGCCGTCTTCGAGATGCTGGTCGAGGTGGTGCGCTCGACCGGCGTCGGCGCCCTGATCGCGACCCACAACCTGGATCTGGCCGCGCGCATGGACCGGGTTGTGGAGATGCGCGACGGCGTGCTGGCGGCGCGGTGAAGGATACGGCCCCTCCGCTTGTCGCTGATCGTGGACATGCCTATGTTGACAGAATTCCGTTCTCTTCAATGAAGGGGCCAGATCGATGCCCGCCACCGCGAAGAAGGCGCGCAACCGGCCGTCCGAGATCGACAAGGCCCGGTTTGAATCGGTGATGGCGGCGGCCAGACGGTTGGGCCTGCTGCGCGACAAGAGTGACCGTATCGGTGTCCAGGTCAGCCCGCGGCTGGTCGCGGAAGCCAAGCGGCTAACTGGCATCGAGAGCGACACCGATCTGATCGAGTTCGCCCTGGCCTGTCTGGCGCTGGAAAGTAATTTTGTCGAGGTTTTTGAGGATATCCGCGGTACGGTCGATTCTAATTTGAAACTCGAATACTGAGTGGCCGATTTCGATTTCGATGCTGCCCTGCGATGGGCACGCTTCGATCGGCAGCGAACGCTCGCGCGGCGGCAGGATGTTGCACTCCCTTTCATCACCGAGGGTGACATCGATCGGCGGGGGGTGTTGCTCGATACTTGCGTCTATATCGACCAAATTGGGAACCGCTCGCCTGCGAGTCTGAATGACCTGATCGAGCGTCGCCCGACCAACCACTCGACGATTGCGATTCAGGAACTCATGCATCTGGTCGGTGCGCTCGACCCGACCGATACCCGGACGCCGGCGGCCATCGCCCAGATCCGCCTGGTGATCAGGTCGATGCCACCTCATCGGGTGTTCGCACCGGACCCGGATGTCCTGGGGCGGGCGGCGCTGCTGTCCGGGATGCTGTGCCGTCTTCAGGGCTATGCCGCCGACCACAAGATGCGTACCCTGCACGACTGTACCCTATTCCTGCAGGCGCAGAAGCTTGGCTTGGCCGTGTTGACGGCGAACATCGCCGACTTCGACATCCTGCTGCAGTTGATTCCATCAGGACGTGCCTTGCTGTACCGGCGAGTGTAAGAGCTATCCGATGTTCAACGCCTTCGAACGCACCGTCGCCTTCCGCTACCTGCGGGCCCGCCGCGGCCAGGGCTTCGTCTCGCTGATCGCCGGCTTCTCGCTGCTCGGCATCATCATCGGCGTCGCCACGCTGATCACCGTGACCTCGGTGATGAACGGCTTCCAGACCGAGCTGCTGGCCCGGTTCCTCGGCCTCAACGCCCATGTCAGTGTTGCCCCGCTGGGCGGCCGCGACATGGGCGACTACGAGGAGAGGGCCGATCGGCTGCGCGGGGTCGACGGCGTCACCCGGGTGCTGCCGGTGGTCGAGGGCCAGGCGCTGGCCAGCGCCGGCAGGGCCGCGGCCGGAGTGCAGATCCGCGGCGAGAGGCCGGAGGATTTCCTGGCCCGGCCGCTGATCGCGCAGAACCTGCAGCTGCAAGCGCCCGGCGCCTTCACCGGCGGCGACGCGGTGGCGATCGGCCGCGGCCTGGCCGAGAAGCTCGGTCTCGGCCTCGGCGGGAAGCTGACGCTGCTGGCGCCGGGCGCCGCGGGGCAGGGCGCGCAATCCGCCGGCCCGACCGCGCGCGCCTTCACCGTGGCCGCGATCTTCGACGCCGGTCTCTACGATTTCGACACGAGCGTCGCCGTGCTGCCGCTGCCGGCGGCGCAGTCGCTCCTCGGCCTCGGCCAGGGCGTCTCCCGGCTCGACCTCATGGTCCGCGACCCGGACCGGATCGGCGAGATCGCCATGGCCCTGCAGCAAGCCGCTGGTTCCGGAGTCCGCTTCCTCGACTGGAAGCAGTGGCTGTCCGGCTATCTCGACATCGTCGCCGGGCAACGCAATGTGCTCTTCGTGATCCTGTCGCTGATCGTTCTGGTGGCCGCCTTCAACATCATCTCCAGCCTGATCATGCTGGTGAAGGAGAAGGGTGCCGACATCGCCATCCTGCGCACCATGGGCGCCACGCGCGGATCGATCCTGCGCATCTTCTTCCTGGCCGGTGCCACCATCGGCGTCATCGGCACCCTGGCCGGGCTCGGCCTCGGCATCGCCCTGGCCGACAGCCTGGAAACTCTGCGGCAATGGCTGCAGCAGTTGACCGGCACGCCGATCTTCGACCCCAGGCAATACTCCCTGACCCGGATCCCGACCGAGATCGACACCGCCGAGGTCCTGCTGGTCTGCGGCATGGCGCTGGCCCTGTCGCTGCTGGCTTCGATCTACCCCGCCTGGCGGGCCGCGCGGCTCGACCCGGTCGAGGCCTTGCGATACGAGTGAATGTTTGCTCGGGGTAAGGCGATCCCTTAAGATTGCGACATGCGAAGCGAACCGACGACAACCCTTGGGCGCAGGGCCATCGACCTCCTCGCCGAGTTGGAGCGGAACCGCGAATCGGTCCTCATTGCGCAGCTCGAAGGCATCGCCCACGGCGATCAGGCGGTCGAGGATGGGCGAACGCTGACGCAGGACGAGGCCATGCAGCGCATGGCGCGATGGCTCGGGCAACGGCGTTAGCGAGAATATACGACTGACACGATAGTTCTTTTATTGTCATTGCCGGGCTTGACCCGGCAATCCAGAAGATCTCGACAGTTTCTGGATGCCCGGGTCAAGCCCGGGCATGACAGTTTTTGGTTCGGTTATTGTGTAAGATAGCCTATCAATAAGCCGTTGCCCGATTCCATCGGGCCGCCCCTGTTCCGTCGCCGCGGAGAGCCGCCGCATGCCACACGCCGATTTCGTCCATCTGCGCGTGCACAGCGCCTATTCCCTCTCGGAAGGGGCGATCAAGACCAAGGAGCTGGTCGGCATCTGCAAGAAGCTGCAGATGCCCGCCGTCGCGGTCACCGACACCGGCAACCTGTTCGGCGCGCTGGAATTCTCCTTCGCCGCCAAGGACTACGGCATCCAGCCGATCATCGGCACCATCCTCAGCATCACCCGGGCGGAAACGGAGTCGGGCGCCCGCGTCGGCGGCCCGGCCATCGCCGACCCGGACTGCCTGGTGCTGCTGGCGCAGGACGAGCGCGGCTACGAGAACCTGATGGCGCTGACCAGCCGCGCCTATCTGGAGACCGAGCAGGGGCTGGCGCCGCAGCTCGCGCTGGAGGCGCTGGAGGGCCACACCGAGGGCGTCATCGCCCTGACCGGCGGGCCGCGGGGCCCGGTCGGCCGCCTGCTGCTGGCCGAGCATCCGGACCGGGCGCTGGCCACGCTGCGCACCCTGAAGTCGCTGTTCCCCGGCCGGCTCTATGTCGAGCTGATGCGCCACGGCATGGACGAGGAGGACCGGATCGAGGCCGGGCTGATCGACCTCGCCTATCAGGAGGACGTGCCGCTCGTCGCCACCAATGACTGCTTCTTCGCCGGCGAGGACATGTACGAGGCGCATGACGCCCTCTTGTGCATCGCCGACGGCACCTATGTGGTCGAGGCCAACCGCCGGCGGGTGACGCGCGACCACCGCTTCCGCTCGGCCGAGGAGATGCGCCAGCTCTTCGCCGACCTGCCGGAGGCGGTCGACAACACGATGGTGATCGCCCGGCGCTGCGCGGTGATGCCGAAGAAGCGGGACCCGATCCTGCCGACCTTCCCGAGCGAGGCCGGCCGGACCGAGGTGGAGGAATTGCGTGCCCAGGCCCATGAGGGGCTGAAAGCCCGGCTGGAGGCGCATGTCTACACGCCGGAGATGACGGCGGAGGAGCGCGCGGCGGTGCGGGAGACATACACCGCCCGGCTCGACTACGAGCTCGACGTCATCGAGAAGATGGGGTTCCCGGGCTACTTCCTGATCGTCGCGGACTTCATCAAATGGTCCAAGGCGCACGACATCCCGGTCGGGCCGGGCCGCGGCTCCGGCGCCGGCTCGGTCGTCGCCTGGGTGCTGACCATCACCGATCTCGACCCGCTGCGCTTCGGCCTGCTGTTCGAGCGCTTCCTGAATCCCGAGCGCGTGTCGATGCCGGACTTCGACATCGACTTCTGCCAGGACCGGCGGGACGAGGTGATCACCTATGTCCGCGACAAATACGGCCACGACCGGGTCGCGCAGATCATCACCTTCGGAAAGCTGCAGGCCCGCGCCGTGCTGCGCGACGTCGGCCGCGTGCTGCAGATGCCCTACGGCCAGGTCGACCGGATCTGCAAGCTGGTGCCGAACAACCCGGCCAACCCGGTCACCCTGACCCAGGCGATCGAGGGCGAGCCGGCGCTGCAGCAGGAGCGCGACAACGACCCGGCGGTGCGCCACCTGATCGACCTGGCGATGAAGCTGGAGGGGCTGTACCGCCACGCCTCGACCCACGCCGCCGGCGTCGTCATCGGCGACCGGCCGCTGCACGAGCTGGTGGCGCTGTACCGAGACCCGCGCTCGCCGATCCCGGCCACCCAGTTCAACATGAAGTATGTCGAGCAGGCCGGGCTGGTGAAGTTCGACTTCCTCGGCCTGAAGACGCTCACCGTGCTGCGCACCGCCGAGAACCTGCTGAAGGCCAGCGGCGTCGAGATCGACCTGGCGCATATCCCGCTCGACGACACGCCGACCTACACCATGCTCGGCCGGGCGGAGGCGACCGGCGTGTTCCAGCTGGAAAGCTCGGGCATGCGCGACGTGCTGCGCCGGATGAAGCCGAGCCGCATCGGCGACATCATCGCGCTGGTGGCGCTGTACCGCCCCGGCCCGATGGACAACATCCCCACCTTCATCGAGGTCAAGAACGGCACCAAGGCGCCCGACTACCTGCATCCGTCGCTGCAGCCGATCCTGGAAGAGACCTACGGCATCATGGTCTATCAGGAGCAGGTGATGCAGGTGGCGCAGACGCTGGCGGGCTATTCGCTCGGCGGCGCCGACCTGCTGCGCCGCGCCATGGGCAAGAAGATCAAGGCGGAGATGGATGCCCAGAAGGCCACCTTCGTCGAGGGCGCGGTGGCCCGCGGCGTGCCGGCCGGCCAGGCCTCCACCATCTTCGACCAGGTCGAGAAGTTCGCCGGCTACGGCTTCAACAAGTCGCATGCCGCCGCCTATGCCATCGTCGCCTACCAGACCGCCTATCTGAAAGCGAACCATCCGGTCGAGTTCCTGGCGGCGTCGATGACGCTCGACCTCGGCAACACCGACAAGCTGAACGTCTTCCGGCAGGAGCTGACGCGCCTGCGCATCAAGCTGCTGATCCCCGACATCAACAAATCGGAGGCGGTGTTCGCGGTCGAGGCGCTGCCCGACGGCAACAAGGCCATCCGCTACGCCCTCGGCGCGATCAAGGGCGTGGGGCCCGAGGCGATGCGCAGCCTGGTGATCGAGCGCGAGCGCGGCGGGCCCTTTAAAGACCTGTTCGACCTGGCCCGGCGGCTCGACCTCAAGCTCATGAACAAGCGCCAGCTGGAGAACCTGGCCCGCGCCGGCGCCTTCGATTCGATCGACGGCAACCGTGCCCGCGTCGTCGCCTCCTTCGAGACACTGCTGCGCTACGCCCACACCATGGCGGCCGAGCGCGAGAGCGGCCAGATCGGCCTGTTCGGCGGCCCATCAGGCGGCGGGCTGAGCGCGCCGCCGCTGCCCAGCATCCCGGACTGGGATTCGTTGGAGCGGTTGCGGCAGGAGTTCGACGCGGTCGGCTTCTACCTGTCGGCCCATCCGCTCGACACTTACAACACCAAGCGCCTCCGCTCGGTGCGCTCGGCCGAGATCGGCCAGAAGATACGGCTCGGCCAGACCCAGCTCCGCCTCGCCGGCATCCTGATGGCGAAGCGCGAGATGACGACCAAGACCGGCAACCGCATGTGCTTCGGCACCTTCTCCGACGCCAGCGGCGTGTTCGAGGTCACCTTCTTCGCCGAGACCCTGGCCACGGCCCGGCAGCTGCTCGAGGTCGGCGCCGCTTTGGCGATGACCGTGGAGATCCAGAGCCGCGGCGAGGAGCTGCGGCTGACCGCGACGTCGGTCGAGCCGATCGATCAGGCCCTGGCGAATAGCCCCGCCCGCTTCGTCATCTATGTCGACGGGGTGCATGCGATCCAGCCGCTGCACGGGCTGCTCGACCGCGAAGGGCAGGGGCGTTGCAAGGTCAACCTGCAGCTGCTGCTGTCGCCGACCGAGGAGGTCGAGATGGAACTGCCCGGCGGCTACGCCGTCGGCGGCCGGGCCAAGGCGGCGCTGAAGTCGGTGCCCGGCGTGCTCAGCGTCGAGGAGTTCTGAGGCGCGGCGCTAGACCAACGCGCGAAGCTTCTTGCGGACGTCCATCACTTCGTTGGCTGAGGCTCGGCCTTTGAAGGCCGCACCACGTGCTCGCCAGTCGAGAGACTTCACCTGATCGGCCAGCGCTGCACTGGGGGCGGCGCCGGCGATTGGAACCTCGAAGGGGTAGCCCTTGAGCTTCGTCGTCATCGGGCAGGCGATCAGCAGTCCGACCTTGGCATTGTAGACCGCAGGCGACAGGACGAGGGCGGGGCGGTGCCCAGCCTGCTCATGGCCTGCCTGGGGATCGAAGTCGATCCAGATGACATCGCCGCGATCAGGGACGTAGGCGGGCGGCTTGGCCATCTACCAGACTTCCTTGCCGACGGCTGGACCGAATTCCACCGCGTCGTGCCGGTTTTCGTCGGTAACGCCGGCCAGCAAGGTGTCGAGATCGGCGCCGGCGATGCCGTCTTCCAAGATCGGCTCGATGACGATCCGGCCACGTTCCAGCCGCACATCCACCGGCTGGTCGATCGAGATCTGGGCGACCTCCATGATCGAAGCGGGGATGCGCACGGCGGCGCTGTTGCCCCATTTCTTCACAGTCATCCGCATCCGGACCCTCACATGATCTACTGTAGATACATCCGTATAAACATTGGTCGTGAACCGCTCCGTGTCAACAGCTGTCGATACGTCGGCGGGATTGGCATGGCGATCCGCTCAGATCCATTGCCGCGCCCCTTGTTGTCGTGCAGCACGTGCGCTTGAGTGAGGGCATCGCGGAGAATCGGGGGCCGGCATGGCTGAGACCGCAGCGGAGACGGCGGCGCCGGCCGGGCCGCCGAGCCTGGGGCAGATCTTCCTGGCCTTCAGCAAGATCGGGCTGACCAGCTTCGGCGGCGGCCTGAGCGGCTGGATGCTGAGGGAGTTCGTGCAGAACCGGCGCTGGGTCTCCGAGGCCGATTTCCTCAACGGCCTCGCTTTGGCCCAGGCGTTCCCTGGCGTCAACGTCGTCAACCTGGCGCTGTGGATCGGCTTCCGGCTGCGCGGCGGGCCGGGGGCGCTGGCCGGGGTGCTGGGCATGATCGTGCCGGCGATGCTGGTCGCCATCGCCGCCGCCGCGGCCTTCGCCGAGGTGGCGCAGTACCCGTCCGTCCACCTGGCCCTGGCCGGGGCGGCGGCCGCCGCGGTCGGGCTGTCGCTGCAGATGGGCGTCCACGCCGCGCGCCGGGCGGCCCGCTCCGCCGTGCCGGTCGCTATCATCATCGTGACCTTCGTGGCGATCGGCGTGCTGCGCCTGCCGCTGCTGCCGGTGATGGCGGTGCTGGCGCCGCTCAGCGTCGCTTACGCCGCCTGGCGGCCGCGGAAGGATTGAGCCGATGGACAGCATCCTGCTGCGGCTGCTGATCGTCTTCGTGCCGCTGTCCTTCCTCAGCGTCGGCGGCGGCCAGAGCATCGTCGCCGACATCCACCGCCAGTCGGTCGGCGTCTATGGCTGGATGACCGACGCCCGCTTCCTCGACCTGTTCGGCCTGTCGCGCATGACGCCGGGGCCGGGGTCGCTGCTGGTGACGCTGGTCGGCTGGCAGGCCGCCGGCTGGGCCGGGGCGCTGGTGGCGACCGCCGCGATCTTCGTGCCGTCCTCGCTGCTGGTCTACGGCCTGGCGCGGCTGTGGGCGCGGTACCGCGGCGCGTCGTGGCAGCGCGCGGTCGAGACCGGGCTGGCGCCGGTCGCCGCCGGCATGGTGCTGGCCGCGTCCTTCACCCTGCTGCAGGCGGCAGAGGGCGGGGTGCTGGCCTGGGCCATGGCCGGCATCTCCTGCCTGTCCCTGCTGCTCACCCGGGTCAGCCCCTTCCTGCTGCTGGGTGCCGGTGCGGTTGTGTTCCTGCTGGTCCAGCCTTGACCGTCCCGGAGATTGCCACAATACCGGCTTATGTCCGATCCCGAGCGAAACGAGGGGAGGCGGCGACGGCACGAGTCACCGGCGTCAGGGCATTATCGAAGGTCGGTCTGGTTTTTGTCTGTCTCGGCCTGCTGGGGCTGGTCGCCGCCGGCGTGCTGGGCCTGCTGGAGATGAATAGCAGCCGGCAGGCCAAGGCCAACGGCGTCATCGTCGATTTCGCCGTCGGTCCGGTGGTCGAATTCACGACGGGACAGGGGGCAACGGCGCAGTTCCGCAGCGGCGTGCGTAGCACCTCTTTCGCGCTCGGCCAGCGCGTGCCGGTCGCCTACGACCCTGCCGATCCGGCCGACGCGTCGATCGACGGCTTCGTCGGGCGCTGGTTCCTGCCCGGCCTGTTCGCCATGATCTTCGGCGTCTTCCTGGTGATCGGCATCGTGCTGTTCCTGCTGGGGCGGATGCTGCGGCCTCGCTTGGCGTGACCACGCCTGGCGTAAGGGTGGCCAAGCCGCCCGAGTTGCGCTAAAAGCCCCACCGGACCCGGGCGCCGAGGGCTGCGCCGCGGGCGTTTTGTATTGGAAGAGCCTGTCTTGCGCACCGAAACCCGCGGCATGGGCCTGGCGCTGATCGCGATGATCACCGTCGTGGTGGCCTCGAACTATCTGGTCCAGTTCCCGATCAACGACTGGCTGACCTGGGGTGCCTTCACCTATCCGGTCACCTTCCTGGTCACCGACCTGACCAACCGCTTCTTCGGTCCGCGCCGCGCCCGCCAGGTCGTCTATGTCGGCTTCGCGCTCGCCATCCTGCTGTCGCTGTGGCTGGCGGATTGGCGCATCGCCGTCGCCTCCGGCACCGCCTTCCTGGTCGGGCAGCTGCTCGACATCCACATCTTCGACCGGCTGCGCCGCGCCGCCTGGTGGCGCGCCCCCTTCATCGGCTCGGCCCTCGGCTCGGTGGTCGACACCGCGCTTTTCTTCACCATCGCCTTCGCCGGCACCGGCCTGCCGCTGCTGACCCTGATGGCCGGCGACCTGGCGGTGAAGCTGGCCTGCGCCCTGCTGTTCCTGGCCCCGTTCCGGGCGCTGATGAACCTTTTCATGCCGATGCCGGCGCTGCAGAACGGCTGACCCGGCCTTCGCCATGCGTGTCGACGAGTTCGATTTCGACCTGCCGCGGCAGTTGATCGCCGACCGGCCGGCCGAGCCGCGCGACGCCGCCCGGCTGCTGGAGGTCGCGGCCGACGGCCTGACCGACCGCCGGATCGGCGACCTGCCGGGGCGGCTCAGGGCCGGCGACTTGCTGGTGGTCAACGATACCCGCGTCATCCCCGCCCGGCTGCACGGCAAGCGCGGCCTGGCGGGTATCGAGATCATGCTGCACCAGCCGGCCGAGGCCGGTCGCTGGCGCGCCTTCGCCCGCCCGGCGAAGAAGCTGAAGCCCGGCGACGTCGTGCGCTTCGCCGATGATTTCGCCGCCACCATCGTCGCCAAGGGCGAGGCCGGCGAGGTCGAGGTCGCGTTTGATGATCCAGCCGACCTGGCCGCCCAGCTGCAGCGCCACGGCGAGATCCCGCTGCCGCCCTATATCGACCGGCCGGATGGGCCGGACGAGCGCGACCGCGCCGACTACCAGACCGTCTTCGCCCGGTATGACGGCGCCGTCGCCGCACCGACCGCGGGGCTGCACTTCACCCCGCCGCTGCTCGACGCGCTGGCCGCGCGGGGCATCGAGACGGTGCGCCTGACCCTGCATGTCGGCGCCGGCACCTTCCTGCCGGTCAAGAGCGACACGGTCGAAGGCCATGTCATGCATGCCGAACGCGGCGTGCTGACCGCCGAGGCCGCGGACCGGGTCAACGCCGCGCGCGCCGCCGGCGGCCGCATCGTCTCGGTCGGCACCACCAGCCTGCGCCTGCTGGAGAGCGCGGCGGCCGATGACGGCACCGTGCGGCCCTTCGACGGGTCGACCGCGATCTTCATCACCCCGGGCTACCGCTTCCGCGCCGTCGACCTGCTGGTGACGAATTTCCACCTGCCGCGGTCGACCCTGTTCATGCTGGTCTGCGCCTTCGCCGGCATGGATCGGATGACCCGGGCCTATGCCCATGCCATCGCCACGGGCTACCGTTTCTACTCCTATGGCGACGCCTGCCTGCTGCACCGGTCGGATCGAGATGACTGAACCCGCCTTCCGCCTCGAGCCCCTGGCGCGCGACGGCGCCGCCCGCACCGGCCGCCTGCACACCGCCCATGGCGTGGTCCAGACCCCGACCTTCATGCCGGTCGGCACCGCCGCGACGGTGAAGGCGATGCGGCCGGAGGAGGTGGCGGCCACCGGCGCGCAGATCGTGCTGGGCAACACCTATCACCTGATGCTGCGCCCGGGGGCGGAGCGGGTGGCCCGGCTGGGCGGCCTGCACCGCTTCATGAACTGGCCCGGCCCGATCCTGACCGATTCCGGCGGCTTCCAGGTGATGTCGCTGTCGCAGCTGCGGCGCATGGACAAGGACGGGGTGACCTTCCGCTCGCATCTCGACGGCAGCGAGCACCGGCTGTCCCCGGCGCGGTCGACCGAGATCCAGCACCTGCTCGACGCCACCATCACCATGGCCTTCGACGAGTGCACGCCGTTCCCGGCGGAGCCGGAGGTGGCGGCCAGCTCGATGCGCCTGTCGATGGGCTGGGCTCAGCGCTCGCGCGACGCCTTCGTCGCCCGGCCCGGCTTCGGCCAGTTCGGCATCGTCCAGGGCAGCGTGTACCCTGAGCTGCGGCTGGAATCCGCCACGGCGCTGACCGCGATCGGCTTCGAGGGCTACGCCATCGGCGGCCTGGCGGTGGGCGAGGGGCAGGAGCGGATGTTCGCCGCCCTCGACGTCACCGTGCCGGCGCTGCCGGACGACCGGCCCCGCTACCTGATGGGGGTGGGCAAGCCGTCCGACCTGGTCGGCTCGGTGCGCCGCGGCGTCGACATGTTCGACTGCGTGCTGCCGACCCGCTCCGGCCGCACCGGCCAGGCCTTCACCCGCCGCGGCACGGTCAACCTGCGCAACGCCCGCCACCAGGACGACCAGCGGCCGCTGGACGACAGCTGCCGCTGCCCGGCCTGCCGCAGCTACAGCCGCGCCTATCTGCACCATCTGGTGCGCAGCGAGGAGGTGCTGGGTCTGATGCTGCTGACCCAGCACAATCTGACCTATTATCAGGACCTGATGGCCGGGCTGCGCGGCGCCATCGCCGCCGGCACGCTCGACGCCTTCGCCGCCGCCTTCGAGGCGGAGCAGGCGCTGGGCGACATCGCGGCCCTCTGAGGAGACACCATGGCCCGCAAGACGAAGGGCACGGAAGCGCTCACCCAGCTCGGCCAGGCCACGGCGCTGCCGGCCTCGCCGGAAGAGGCTGTGCTGGAGACGGTGCCGAACCCGCGCCCGAAGCAGCTCTATCTGGTGCGCTTCACCGCGCCGGAGTTCACCTCGCTGTGTCCGATGACCGGCCAGCCCGACTTCGCCCATCTGGTGATCGACTACGCCCCGGCGGCGAAGATCGTCGAGAGCAAGTCGCTGAAGCTGTTCCTCGGTTCATTCCGCAACCACGGCGCCTTCCACGAGGACTGCACCGTCTATGTGGCGGAGCGGCTGATCAAGGCGATGAAGCCGCGCTGGCTGCGCATCGGCGGCTACTGGTACCCGCGCGGCGGCATCCCGATCGACGTGTTCTACCAGAGCGGGCCGGCGCCCGACGGGCTGTGGCTGCCCGACCAGGGCGTGCCGCCCTACCGCGGACGGGGATGAGCGGCGCGGCCGCCATCAAAGACCGTATCCGGGCCGAGGCCTTCGCCCTCGGCTTCGGCAGCGCCGGCTTCGCCGCCGCCGCGCCCGATCCCAGGCTGCGGGAGCGGCTGGAGCTGTTCCTCGGCGAGGGCCAGCACGGCGACATGGGCTGGCTGGAGGCGAATGCCGACCGCCGCGCCGACCCGCAGATTCTGTGGCCCGACGCCCTGACCGTGCTGTCGCTCGGCCTCAACTACGGCCCGGCCGAGGACCCGCTGCCGCTGCTGCGGGAGCGGGAGAGGGGGGTGATCTCGGTCTACGCCCAGGGCCGCGACTACCACGACGTGGTCAAGAAGAAGCTGAAGGCGCTGGGCGGCTGGATCCACCGCAGCTTCGAGACCGAGTTGAAGGTCTTCGTCGACACCGCGCCGGTGATGGAGAAGCCGCTGGCGATGCAGGCCGGGATCGGCTGGCAGGGCAAGCACACCAACCTGGTGTCGCGCGACTGGGGCTCCTGGCTGTTCCTGGGCGAGATCTACCTGGCGATCGAGCTGCCGCCGGATGAGCCGGAGCGCGACCGCTGCGGCTCCTGCCGCTCCTGCCTCGACATCTGCCCGACATCGGCCTTCCCGGCGCCCTACCGGCTCGACGCCAGGCGCTGCATCTCCTACCTGACGATCGAGCACAAGGGCCCGATCCCGCGCGAGATGCGGCCGCTGCTCGGCAACCGCATCTATGGCTGCGACGACTGCCTGGCGGTGTGCCCGTGGAACAAGTTCGCCGCCGCGGGTCGCGAGGCGGCGCTGGCGCCGCGGCCGGAGCTGAACGGCCCGGCGCTGGTGTCGCTGCTGCGCTTCGACGATGCCGGCTTCCGCGCCGCCTTCTCCGGCTCGCCGATCAAGCGCATCGGCCGCGACCGCTTCCTGCGCAACGTGCTGGTCGCCATCGGCAACAGCGGCGATCCGGCGCTGGCGCCGGCGGTCGAGCCGCTGCTGGACGATGCCTCGGCCCTGGTCCGCGGCGCCGCGGTCTGGGCCCTCGGCCGCCTGCTCGGCCGGGACGGTCTGCGCCGGGCGGCGGCGGCGCGGCCGGAGGATCCCGAGGCCGATGTGCGCGAGGAATGGCAGGCGGGGCTCCAGGCAGCCTGATACCGGCAAACGCATAGCTCGCCCGCGCCGTCGGGCAAACGCTGGCGCGGCACAGGCGAAGCGCGGTAGAAGGCGCGTTTTCCTGTTACGCTTGAGTCCATGACCCCTTCCGCCCGCATCCAGGCCACGATCGACATTCTCGAACGCCTCGGCATCGAGAACCGCCCCGCCGACGCCCTGGTCTCGGCCTATTTCCGCACCCGCCGCTTCATCGGGTCCAAGGACCGCAGCGAGGTCGCCGCTCGCGTCTACGCCGTGCTGCGCCATCACGCCCGGCTGGGCTGGTGGCTAGCCCGGGTCGAGGCCGAGGACACGCCGCGCAACCGGGTGATCGCCGAGCTCACTCTGGCCGAGGGCATCGCGGTCAAGGACATGGGCCGCCTGTTCTCGGGCGAGACCTACGCGCCGATCCCGCTGGACGGACCCGAGGACAAGCTGGTCAAGGCCACGGCCGGCCAGCCGCTCGACCATCCCGACATGCCGAAGCCGGTGCGCAGCGAGATCCCGGACTGGGCCTCGCCCTCACTGGAGGCCATGTTCGGCGACCGCTTCGAGGTCGAGGTCAACGCGCTGCTCGACCAGGCGCCGCTCGACCTGCGGGTCAACGAGCTGCGCGGCACCCGCGACGAGGTGCTGCAGACGCTGACCGCCGGCAAGCTCGATGTCGTGGCGACGCCGCTGTCGCCGCTGGGAATCCGGGTCAAGGGCCGGCCGCAGCTGGGCCGCCACCCCGCCTTCCAGTCCGGCCTGATCGAAGTGCAGGACGAGGGCTCGCAGCTGGTCGCCCTTCTGGTCGACGCCCGGCCGGGCCAGCAGGTGGTCGATTTCTGCTCCGGCGCCGGCGGCAAGGCGCTGGCCCTGGCGGCGCGGATGAAGGGCAAGGGCCGGGTCGTCGCCTGCGACGTGTCCAAGGGCCGGCTCGACCGCGGCAAGGAGCGGCTGCGCCGCGCCGGCATCGACAATGTCGAGCCGCGCCTGCTGGAGAACGAGCGCGACCGCTGGGTGAAGAAGCAGCGCGGCAAGTTCGACCGGGTGCTGGTCGACGTGCCCTGCACCGGCACCGGCGCGTGGCGCCGCAACCCGGATGCGCGCTGGCGGCCGATGGACCTGGAGCGCCTGCTGGGCGTCCAGCGCGAGATCCTGGACAGCGCCGCCCGCCTGGCCAAGCCGGATGGCGGCCGGGTGATCTACGCCACCTGCTCGCTGCTGCGCGAGGAGAACGAGGCGCAGGTCGAGGGCTTCCTGGCCGCCCATCCCGACTACCGGCTGCTGCCGGTCGAGACGGTGTGGGACGAGACGGTCGGCACCGGCCCGGCCCCGACCACCGGCATGCTGCGCCTGTCGCCCGCGGCCAACGGCACCGACGGCTTCTTCCTCGCGGTGCTGGAGCGCGGGCCGAAGGCCGGTGAGACTGACGTCGGCGAGGCCGCCGATGCCGGCGAGGCGGCGGAAGAGGAAGGCTGACATGATCCGCCGCGCGATCCTGGCCGATGCGCCGGCGATCGCGCGGATCCATGTCCAGTCCTGGCAGGAGACCTATCGCGGCCTGGTGCCGGACGAGTATCTCGACCGCATGACCGTGACCCAGCGCGAGCGCGGCCATGAGCGCTCGCTGGCCTATGAGGACGGCACCGCGACCTTCCTGGCGCTGGACCCGACCCCGGCCGGCGGCGCGGTGCCGGTCGGCTTCGCCCTGTGCGGCCGGGCCCGCGGCGCGCCGGGCTGGAACTGGGGCGAGATCTTCGCCCTCTACCTGCTCGACCGGGCGAAGGGGAAGGGGCACGGACGGGCGCTGATGGCCGCGTCCTCCGACTGGTTCGCCGAGCGCGGCATGACCCCCTTCATGCTGTGGGCCCTGACCGCCAATTTCCGCGCCACCGGCTTCTACCGCCATCTCGGCGGCGAACCCTATGCCGACCGGCTGGAGCGCTTCGGCGGCGCCATGCTGGCGGAAAGCGCCTTCCGCTTCGACCGACCCATCCTTCCGATCGAATGACCGCCCTGGCGCTGTATCTCCTCGCCGCCAGCCTGGCCGCCTTCGCCCTGTTCGCCTGGGACAAATGGTGCGCCGTCGCCGGCCGGCGCCGGATCCCGGAGCGCACGCTGCTGGCCGTGGCGGCGATCGGCGGCACGCCCGGCGCCATCGCCGGGCAGCGGCTGCTGCGCCACAAGACACGCAAGGAGCCGTTCCGCACCCGGCTGCTGTGGATCGCCGGGGCGCAACTGGTCCTGATCGCCGTCCTCGCCGCGCTGGCGCTGGCTGGAACGGGATGAGTTGAGGTCGGATCGGGTCGTCCGATCGCATCAAGGCGGTGTCGCCTCTCTCGCTTGCGAAACCTTTCGGAACAGCTGAGATCCATTTTTCTCTTGTCCCCCCTCCCCTTGCGGGAGGGGGTTAGGGGGAGGG